>JAITJR010000047.1 GCA_031278855.1 Mycoplasmataceae bacterium
TTTAACAACGATTACCAACCAAGCATGCATAAAGGTGGACATCAAGATTTTAGTGCCCCATCATCAACTGATGAAAAAATTACTTACTCCAAACGATTCATCGCCGTATATGCACACATCCGCATGACCATATTTAGCTTTGCTAAATAAAAATCATGGATTGATTGTGCTATGAGAATTTCAAGATGGCAAATTAGTTGGCTTTATCAGTTTCTATAATCCCTAAAAATGATTGATATTTGCAAAATAAATATAAGAATACTATTCCCTCGGTGAATAGTTGCAAATAGTGTGTTGATTGTTGCCAAATCTTAGTATACTTTCGGCATTATTGAATCAAAAGGTATTAAGTACAAATTATGAAAAAAGGAACTACGAATAAGAAGATATACGAAGGCAAAGCGAAACAGCTTTTTACGACTGACAATCCACGAGAAGTTATTGTCCGTTATAAAGATTCTGCCACAGCTGGTAACGGAGCTAAAAAGGCCGAAATTCATGATAAAGGTGTTTTAAATAATGAAATTGTTACCATTATTTTTACTATGCTTAATCAAAAAGGGATCCCAACTCATTTCATCAAAAAACTAAATGAACGTGATCAATTATGCAAAAAAGTAAAAATTATTCCGTTAGAGGTTATTGTACGTAATATTGCCGCAGGCAGTATGGCAAAACGTTTAGGGCTCAAAGAAGGTTTAAAATTAAAGAAACCAGTATTTGAATTGTCTTACAAAGATGATGCTTTAGGTGATCCATTAATTAATTCTGATCATGCGATAGCAATTGGTTTAATTAGTGAAAAAGATTTAAAATTAATTCAAACTTATGCTTTTAAAATTAACCAAATTTTAATTCAATTTTTTGCCAAAATAAAGATTAAATTAATTGATTTTAAATTAGAGTTTGGCAAAGACAATGCTGGTAAATTTTTATTAGCCGATGAAATTTCTCCAGATACTTGTCGCTTATGAGATGTGAAAACGAATGAAAAATTAGACAAAGACGTTTTCCGTCGTGACTTAGGAGATTTGACAGCCACCTATCGTAAGTTGTTAGGTCGCTTGGCAAAAAGCACGTAATCATTGTTTCTCGCAATTAATCCGACCAGCACTAATTTATTTAAAACTAGACAAAAAATATTACTATGACAATGGGCAAACAAAATAAACCTGATAAAACCACGGCAAAAATTGGTCTATTCTCTTCGGTTACTATTTTAATTAGTGTTGTAGTTGGGATTGGAATATTTTTCAAAAATAAAAGCATCTTAAACAATAACAATGGGGATGGTTGATGTGTTTTATTATCATGGATAATTGCGGCCGTGATTACGCTTACTACTGCTTTAGCATTTGCTGAAATTATTAGTAGTGATAAAAAACATGATGGTTCAGGATTAGCTGGCTGGGCATATAAAATTTGTGGACATAAAATTGGGCGATTTGTTTTGATTGTAATGCCGCTGTTCTTTTTTATGTTTAAAATGGTAAACACTTCTTTTTTTGCAGGGGAAGCGGTATTATTAATATTCAATAAACCAAAACTAGTAAACAACACACTACAAATGAGTATTCAACAAGATGCTTACATCATTGTGTTAGTAGCCTATGCCATTATGGTGTGTTTTATTGCGGTTAATGCTTTTTCTACTAGAGCTGCTAAAGGTATTTCGTGAGTTGCTACGATGTGTAAATTTATTCCCTTAATTTTAATTGGAGTATTAGGGATTACTTTCGGTATTTTAGATGGTTTTAGTAATTCATTTTTTCATGCGACTACTAGTGTTGCCCCTATCAATGTAACTGCATCATCCAATACAAGTGCCAGTGCCGCTTTGGGTATATTTGCTTCGCTACCAGCGCTATTATTTACTTTTGATTCTTTTTTAACCGTAGGTAATTCGGCCGTTAGTATGGAAAAACCAGACAAGCAAGTTCCTAAAGCCATTTTAATTGGCATTCCGATTGTCGCTGGGCTTTATTTATTAGTTACGGTTGGACAATTATTAACAGGACAACGAGATGTATATGCTTTTTTTAAGTATGTTACTGAACGATGCGGTGGTAATGATAATGCTGAAACTATTGTCAACATAGTTCTAGGTTGTATCATTATGATATCCTTATTTGGTTCCGTTAATGCTATGACAATGGGGGCAGTTCGTTCGATTCAAGCTGGAGTAAATTCTGGTAACATTATGGGAGCGAATCTTTTCAAAAAATGAGGTAAAGGCAAACCACTGCGAGCAGGATGTTTATTCGGATTTATAGTCGCTAGTGCTATTTGTGGCATAATGGCTATTCCTACAATCATATTAAACAGTGATTCGGCTTATGATGGGGTTTCCAATTTACCGACACTCTTCTTTTTTGTTGTCTATGCAACCGTAGTTTTATTTGGATTAATGAATCATTACACTCATAAAATAGAGGTGAAACGTATGTTGATTTATCCAGTGGTGGCAGTTATTTCTATTTTGGGTTGTAGTTTTGCATTTACTTACAATTTATTTTATGAATTTTTAGCACGTTGTTTTACTGATGGCAAAAACGTAAATTGAGGGATGTTCAAAGGACAAAGTATTCAACGGCCAATTGCTGCGGCAATAGTTTGAGCGGCATTCTTTATTTTTATGGCATTACCATTCATTAATGATTTCTGTATATCGAAAATTAGATCAAACCATTCCCAAAGATTAATTTGACAATAATTAATGTAAATTAACTCTTGATTCTTTAGCTGATGATAAAATTATGGAAACAGTCTCAATCATTTGTTCAATGGTATTTTGGTATTGACCTTTTTGATATAAACCTTCGGCAATTTTTAAAGATTTAGTAATTTCCTCATGTTCATTACGGTACTTATTTACATAGTAAATGAGTCGTTGAGCATAAATTTTTAAAGTCTGATTGTAGGCAGCAGATGATATTAATAAACTGGTTTGTTCACGAATTTGAGTTAATTCGTTGTTCACAACAGCATAGTTTTGGAAATAATTTTCAGATAGTTGATTTTGCAATACTTTAATGTGATTAATAATATTTTTAATGGCATTAATACCATTTTGATCAATTTCAGCATGTTGTAATTTTAAACCTAATAATTGTGTTAACGTTAGCTTGATATCTGCCAATTCATCGTTAATAAAAATTGCATTTTTATACTTTAATTCAATTTCTTCATTGAGACTAAATAAATTCATTTTTCAATGCACAATCCGTTCGCTTAATTCTTTAATTTTTAATAAAAATTCGGTACGTTGGATGAGACTATAGTTATTGAATTCAGTTTCAAGGCTTTGGTAGGTGAGAGCGATGGCTTTGATTTCACTATTTAAATTAGTTATTTTGTTAATGATGGAACCGTCTCTAACGTGACCAAAATGATGCTGAATGTTATTAAAGGCAGAATTTAGACTATTGAAGTCCTTGTTCAAAATAGTTATTTGACCTCTCAGAATGTTCATATCTTTTTGGATTAAAACATTAGTATGATCGCCCATTTCAATTTTAGTTAAAACATCGGTTAATTGTTTAGTTGCCATGATGGCGTTATTTTTTGCAGTATCAAACTTTAATAACTTGAGATTTTCGCTAAGCATAGTAATGTTGCTAGAACCGTTAGCAAAAGTAGTTTCAATACTACTATAATCGGTACTAGACAATATTTTGGTTGCTTCATCAAGACTATCTTTAATGCGTTTACGCAATGATTCTAAATACATTAGTACTTTATCTAAGGTATACAGTTGCAAAACAATTTGATAATAAATTGATACTTTTTCATTCAATTGATATAAAATTTCTAACAATTTTTTATTATCAAATTTAACAACAAATTCTGCCGCTTGAGAGATGATATTTTTAATACTATCATACATGTGATAGAAGAATTCATGAGGGTAACGCAAAGCTAAATTAAATTTATAAAAATGATTAACGTCTTCGGTAATCTGACGGTACTCTACTAATAAATCAGAGATATTTTTGCTATATTCAGTAGCTGAAATCGAAATATTTCGTAGATTTTCCACCATCAATTCACATTTTTGTAAATCTTTTTTAATTTCTTTAGTGAGACGGTAACTACGTAAGTAAAGATAACGGATATTGATTAGAGTTAATGAAATAATTTTTTGACGAACAATGTCGAATTGTTTTTCAAATAGTTGTTTTCCTTCTTTAATTTGATTCATCAAATTTTTGAGTTGTACATTACTTTTTGATAAAGCTTCTAAATATTGGAATTTATTAACTGCTAAAAATTGAGCAATTTGATTAAATTTTTCTTCAATTTGATACTGATTTTGTAGCAAACGTCGGTGAATAATAAAAACAAATGTAAAGAAAGAAAAGGTGATTAGAAAAAATACTCCTATTACTAATAGTGAGAATACGATTGGATGAATAGCTATATCTAACATTAGCAATACAAGCAATATTATTTGCTTTTTACTCCCCTACCTTTTTAATAAATTTATTTACATCTTGGGCAATCATGAGTTCTTCATCTGTTCGAACACAATAAATAGGATAGCTACTTGCATTGGTGGAAATCAATTTATATTCATCATATTTACT
>JAITJR010000093.1 GCA_031278855.1 Mycoplasmataceae bacterium
ATGGTAGTGCCAAATTTATCGTGAATGTCTTTAATAACCCATTAGTAAAAAAAGCAACTACCGATTTTTTAAATAAACGTGGCGGTTTAATGCTTGGTATTTGTAACGGATTCCAAGCATTAATCAAATTAGGTTTATTACCAAATGGTCAGATTCAAAAACCAACCAAAAATTCGCCCACTTTAACCTTCAATAAGATTGCTCACCATATGTCTACTATCGTTCGTACCAAAGTAATATCCAATCACTCCCCTTGATTTATGAACTTAAAACCTGGTGATGTACATTCAATTCCCGTTAGTCATGGTGAAGGACAATTTGTTGCAAGTTCAGCACAAATTAAAGCATGGGCTAAAAATGGTCAAATTGCCACCCAATATGTTGATTTAAATAATCGTGCCACAATGAACACACCGCACAATCCCAACGGTTCAACTTATGCTATTGAAGCTATCACTAGTGCGGATGGTCGTATTCTAGGCAAAATGGCTCATAGTGAACGCATTGGCAAAAATTTATATCGTAATGTTATTGGTAGTTATGACCAAAAACTCTTTGAAAGTGCGGTCAGCTATTTCACCCATAAATTGTAGTTTTAAGTTAAAAGTTATGACTTGTGTTTTTCGTTTTTAATCGCGGCATTAATAAAACCCATAAATACTGGGTCAGGCTTACCAGGTCACGAATTAAATTCTGGGTGAAACTGAACTCCAAAGAAAAAAGGGTGCGAAGGTATTTCGGCTATTTCCACTGTTTTTTCTTTGTCATTTGAAAAAGCAGTAAATTTAAAACCAGCTTTTTCAAATAAGGGAATATAACTATTATTAAATTCCCAACGATGACGATGTCTTTCGCCAATTATGTCGGTCTTGTACAATTTATAAGCCAAAGAACTTTTATCATTAATTACACATTGCTGTTCACCCAACCGCATACGACCATCGATGTAATCAAATAATTTATGTTCGGCGTTCGGATCTATCTCAGTCGTGTTAGCGTTAGTTAATCCTAAAACATTACGACCAAATTCAATGGTGGCGGTTTGCATGCCATAACATATCCCTAAATATGGGATTTTGTTTTCACGAGCATATTTAATGGCAATCAACTTACCTTCAATACCACGACTCCCAAATCCGCCAGGTACTAAGATCCCGTGACACCCACGAAAAACACTCTTAACACTAGCGTTCGGTGCTTCTAATGTCTCTGAATTTATTCATTCAATTTTAATATTTTTATTAAATTCTCAAGCTGCTAATTTTAATGATTCGATTAATGAATAATACGAGTCATGTAGATCGTTATATTTACCAACCATCGCAATTTTAATTTTATTTTTAATATTTTTAATTTTATTAACATAACGATTTCACTTATTGATATTTTGTTTCGGTTTTAATTCCAAACCAAAATAACGATAAATTGCTCCGTGTATACCCTGTTTATATAATTCGGTCGGTAAATAATAAACCGATGGTAAATTTAACGATTTAAATATATATTCAGACGGAATATGACATAACATTGCCACCTTTTCAATCGTACCCTTGTCGATTACTACATCACTACGCAATACTAACATTGTTGGTACCACTCCCATGTTACCAATTGTCTTCACGGCATGTTGGGTCGGTTTAGTTTTTAATTCACCACTAGTAACCACTTTAATTAGTGGTGAACATAAAACGAACAATACATCGCCATGCCCATATTCACCACGAAATTGTCCTAAGGCTTCGACAAAAGGGATCGATTCAATATCCCCAACTGTGCCACCAACTTCAATGATGAGAAAATCTGGCGATTCAGCTTTAATAATATGGTAGATTTTACTCTTAATTTGATCAGTAACATGAGGAATCGTTTGTACTGTTTTACCGTTATATCCACCCGCTCGTTCTTTTTCAATAATTTCTTTATAGATTCGACCACTAGTGACTGTTGATAGCTTAGTAATTTTACGTCCCAAAAATCGTTCGTAACTTCCCAGATCTAAATCCGTCTCGCCACCATCTTGGGTTACAAACACCTCCCCATGTTGTAGTGGGCTCAAAGTGCCTGGATCCACATTTAAATAAGGATCAAATTTCATCATCGAAACTTTATTCCCCAATTCAGTTAATATCCGAGCGATGGATGAGGCAACTATTCCTTTACCTAAAGAACTATACACACCACCAAAAACCACCATCACTTTTGTCTTCATTGTATTACCGCCTAATCTATAGCGGAATTATATCTAACAAAGTTTCGTTTGAGTCTGGCTTACAAAACAAAAAAATAAAACCAATTAAATATTTGAACACACGATCATGCCTTGTCCATTGTTTTATTAATATCTTGTATCTTGTAAAACATAGATAACTATTCACCGAGCGAAGAATTGACCACACAAATGGTGAAAAAAGCGGTCTTTTTTTTCGCAGTAAATCGTAGTTAAGCGATCAAATGTTGAGCTGAAAATATTTTGATGGTAGTTTTGGAGACATTTAAATAAGGCATATTAGCTTGTGAATAGCGATGAATCAAATTTGAATTAATGATTTTAAATTTAATTAATTTCGCGGTGAATTGTTACAAACATGGGGTAACTATTCATCGAGAAAAAAATCATTCTCATGGTTATACATACACCTAAATTGCCGAAAAATCAGCCTTTTTTTGTAATAAATCGTTGTCAAATGATTAAATGTCGAACTAAAAAATATTGTATTTTTTCAAAGAAATATCGTTCTTAACAAGTATTTTGAGTGTAGCTTTACAATTATTT
>JAITJR010000002.1 GCA_031278855.1 Mycoplasmataceae bacterium
CTATCACTGGTAATAATGTATTAGACATGTCATCTGAGAAAAGTGGCACTGCCACATTTGATTGGTATGCCATTGATCCTTATTCAAATATTATCAATTTATCTACATGGGGTAACTTCACTGTTTTTGATTTTAAAGAAGATCATAATATTGTCAATCCGCCTAGTTGATTTCACATTGGTCAAGGTTTAGGGAATAATACTATTTCGTGGGATGAGGATGCAACACGCATTGGTCATTTATACACTTTTAATATTAGTGTAGATGGCACACCACCGTATTATGTGAACTTACCAACTACCAAAACCATTACATCTGCAGCAATTTCGGTACCAACTACACTTTATTACTTTGATGCTAAATCAAGCAATGTTGGAAAATCTTGTGAAATTGGGATTAATTCCGATAGTCAATTGAATAATATTAATTGAATTATTAATAATTTTGATGGTCAAGCTACTAAGCCTGACTGGGTTTCAATCGTAAATGACGATAATAATCAAATTCATGTGGAATGAAAGCCTTCAGATCCGCAATTGCTCGGAACCACACATACTTTTACTTTATCGGCCACTTCGTCTTCCGTCAATTTTCCACTTGAAAGTCAAATCATTACATTAAATATTGTTGATAATTCTCATGCTTTAAGCATTTCGGCTCCGATTGTTAGTTATTGAGCTGAATTCCAAAAAACGACTAACCCTAACCGAATTTATCGTTCTTGTGAAATAAGTGCAAGTGTCGATGGTTCAACTGCACAAATTCCAAGCCTTACATGAAGTATTACTGATTTTGATCATGGACAAATACCACCAAGTTGAATGCATATTGTTAATGATGATCCTACTCAAAATCAAATTCATGTGGAATGAAAGCCGACCGAAGCCGCTAGTGGTCCTCATACTTTCACAATTACAGCTCAATCTGCTTATGGTTCAACAAAAACAACTACTTTTGATTTAATGGTAGCTCATGAAGATATTCAGCAATTTACTTTCGCCATATCAGATTTCAATTCTATAGGAGCTACTGGCGTTTCACTAAATAGTGGATCTGGTTTATGCTGACACGATATACAGATGACTAAATTGGATTTAAATTTAAAATACGACAAAACTCGTTTAGGAGCAATTGATCCAGCCACAGGCGAATACATTTATAAAACTGATACAGAATACAATTGATTTGCCTTATTAAATGATGGTTTATTGGTGGATGATGGTGCTTGAAATTTTGAAGTTATTTTTCATCATGAAGCTAGTGATTTCATGTCGTTTGGTACAGATGCTTGGGATACAACTTTTTCAACTGGTAATTTTAGTCCAAATAGTATTGGTGGGAATATCTATCGATTTTCGGATCGATATAGTGCTGGAGCAGGACATGCCACCACCGATTTTGCAATCCAACTTTGTTATTCTAGCACCACTGCTCACGATGACTTAGGTTTACTGTCTAAAATAAACAACAACTTATCTTTCAAAGTTGAACGTAATGATGACAATGAATTGTTTAGGATTTGTCGATTTAATGTAGACGGTAGAACTGCGACAGGTAGTGACATGCGTATTGATATTTCAGCACCCGAATGTTCAAGCGATGAAAACGCTTTTCCAGTAATCAACTATTATCAGAATTAATTAGGAAAAATATAAAATGAAAAATAAATCAAAAAGATTCGTGAGTTTTGTTATAGGTGTATCGGCACTGCCCGTATTAGCTACAACAACATTTGCCTTGGGTACATTTGGTAGCGAGGCAACGGCTATGTCTTCATTTTCTGCTATTAAAAGCGATACTAATTCCATTAATGTATGAGCCTACAACAAAAGCTACTACATTGAATATCAACCTTCCAATCCTGATCAAATTGGTAAGTCAGAAAGTATCTATGCCACTTCAAATGTGTCGTCAGGGCAAATTCCTAACCTCGCTTGATCCATTACTGACTTTGATCAAAACACTTCTGTGCCAAATTGGATTTACATCGTCAATGATGATCCAATTGATAATCAAATTCATGTGGAATGAAAACCAGACCAAAGTGCAATCGGAACACATACTTTCACAATTACCGCTACTGCCCCAGGTTTTACTAGTGGTAAAAGTGATGTTATTACTTTGAATGTGCAAACACAAGACATTAGACAAGCTAATTTAATTTTGCAAAGCACTAGTTTTGATCCTAATTCGTGTGAAACAAGCTTATCCACATCGAATACCATTGCTCATCATAATGCCGGCATAACTTCAATTGCAATTGATTTTCAATATGATTTGAATGCTTTGAATCAAATTGACCCTGACACTAATGAATATAAGTACAAAGCAGGGACATATGTGTTTGCCGATTTATATGGTAATGCGATTAAGCCTGTTATTTTAAATTCACTTTCATTAAGCTTGAATATTCATCACGATGCTAAAAACTTTTGGTACGACCAAAGAAATTGAGACAATACTTTTACTTGGAACACCAGTTCTGGGTCACAAACATTTACAAATATTGAAGATTGTGGTGGATCTTCCCATGCTGGCACTTACATGATAATTAGTAATGCAGGATTTGAATATGATAAATATTTAAGTGTATCTTTTTATCGTCATAGTGATAACACTGTGGAATTTTCTTTAGATGCAACAAGAATGTCAGTAAGTTGAAAAATAGCTAATCCCAATGGATCGGAGCCAGAAAGCTACAACACTTGTGGGATTTACTACAATGGTAATAAATTTAATTAATGAGGAATAATATGAAAAATTTAAATAAATTTGTAACAGGATTAAGCACCACCTTAGTCTCGTTGACAGCCTTTGGAATTGGTGCTACTTTGTTCATGAATCATCTTCACAATCATGCAATGAGTATCAATAAACTTACTATCAATCAATCGACTAATCATGGTAATTTTCAATCAGTTCCTGCTTTTGATGTGAATACCATCACCGATGATTGAAAACAAATTAATGCAATTACAAATTGTGCTGCAAGTACATATTTTTACACTCCATGAAATTTTGAGGTTGCCAAAGATGCTTATGCCATTTCCTTTACACTAATAAATAGCACTAATTTCATTAATACTTTTGGTTGTGACCACCCAGTGAATTATGGCATCGCAGTTCAACAAAAAGTATTAGAACCTGATTTAAAGCTAGGGCTTGTAACCCATAACGAATACGGGGCTCCGATCATTTCGCAATTACACATGTACAATAATACGATTACTGATGTTGGTTACTATGACAAAACAGTTAAAGCTTATGCCATTGCTCCAACATCTGCCAGCGATGGCACTAAGAATAGCGTATTTTCATGAGACATAGGTTGATTCGGACCATCGTTTGCAGTTGGTGAGAGTTTTAAATTTAAATTTTCGCTTAATTTGTGTCGTGGGGACATAAATCATCCGACTCCAGTCAATATCTTTAATGCTTTATATGTATCGGCATCTAGCAAACCAGCAAACCCTTTATGTGTTTCTTTGGATACAGGTTGTTTCTTCCAGTATTCAATTAGCTTTATTGGGGCAGATTCAGGTAATCATTCAGCCACAACTAATTGAACAGTAAATGGTAAGGATACCGCGATTAACGATCAGTTGTGTTCGCAAAATTCACAGCAGACTAAAAATATTGTTGGAGCAAAAGTACTTAATAATGATGACCATGCGGTAACTGGGGAAGATTGACTTTGAATGGATTCGATTAGCCAAATGCTTACCCGCTATTCGTATTCAACAAGTCAACAAAACAATGTTGATATTTATACTTTTGATTTTACCGATGTTTGACGTTATATCGGAATTGATGGCACCCCATTGGGGAAAGAATTAACTGAAGATTATTTAGATGATTACACTTTGCAATTTATTAGTACAAATGTGGGTGAATTGCTGCCTAAAGTTGTCTATGACGATAGTGGCAAATTCCTGTTTTCGGTACCTAATCAAAAATTTGTCGGCAATATGGAATGATTCAATGACGACGGTCAAGAAATTTACGCATACAACACATTATTGGTTCAATAAAAAAGGAGAATAAAAATATGAAAATTAAACCTATTCTAATATCATTGTTAGCATCTGCATCTTTAGGTGTAGTCGTGGCATCTTCAATGGTAGCTACTTTTGTAGCAACAAAAACGATTGAAACTTACACGCTACAATCACTTGATAATGATAACAATCTAAGCACGGTACTAGCTAATTCTGGTGAAAAATTAACGCTAAACACCATAAATGAAAATAATCGTAAAAAATCCGATGTGGTTTATTCGATTGATGGTGATGACTACCAACAATATCTTCAGTTGAAAGATAATGTTTTATTATGTAAAAATACACCATTAGCAACCAGAAGTTATAACATTATTGCTAGTGATGCCAACAACCCATCACGAACAATTGCGACTACAAAGATTCGTATTATTCCATCACCAACTTCATTAAAAATTTATGGAAATGATAAAATAGCAGTTCAAATTGGAGCACGAGAAGGTTCACTGCAATATTTACTTGATGACAACACTGGACAAAGTGTTGTAGGCGGAACTTGAAGTGTTACGGCTGACAAGTATAGTAATTTTTTCACAATCAGTAATACAGGTCTATTATCATGGCGTGGAACTTTTCCAGAAATTCAAAATTTTAATGTACGAATTAGATGTGAAAAGGCAGGCTATGATGCAGCATATTTTGTGGTAACATTTCAAGTTTATTCTAGTGTTCCACAAGACACAAGTATTTCGATTTATGGTAGTGCCATCATCAATGGTGTAGTGGGCGGCGCTAGCAATTCTAATTACACTGCCGTAACTAATACTGGTCAAACCGTCGCTGATGCTACGTGAACACTTACAAACGCTGTTGCAGGAATCACCATTGATAACGGTACTTTAAATTGAACAGATAGTTTAGCTCAAGGGACATATCAATTTAGTATCCAATGTGCCAAAGTTGGATTGGAATCAGGCAAAATTGATGTAACTTTAAATATTTTAGCTTCATCTTCAACCGCGACATTAATAAATATTTATGGTAGCAATACAGTAACTGGAACGTATGGAACAGCTGGGACTGCTAAATATACTGCTGTAAATAACGCTGGCCAAACTGTGGTAGACGGAACATGAACGCTAATCGATAATGTGCCGACAGGCGTAACAATTGATAATGGCGTTTTAAGTTGAACCGATAAATTAAAAGTAGGTCAATATCAATTTAACATCCAGTGTGCCAAAACTGGTTTGGAAAGTGGTAAAATAGCTGTTACGTTAACAATTCAAAGTGATGCCCCTACGGCTACCTCAATTAATATTTATGGTAGCGATTTACCAGCTGGTACATTAGGGATTTCTGGTAATGCTAAATATACTGCTGTAACTAACACTGGCACAACCATTACTGATGGCACGTGAGCACTTTCTAGCGATGCTCCAAGTGGTGTTACCATCGACAACGGTACTTTAAATTGGACTAGTGCTTTAACGCTAGGTAAACATCAATTTACCATTCGTTGTGATAAAACTGGCTTAAAAACTGGAGAGTTAATAGTGGGGCTAACAATTCAAAGTGATGCTCCTAAACCAACCGCAATTAATATTTATGGCAGTGATGCACCCACTGGAACTTTTGGTATTTCTGGTAGTGCTAATTACACTGCCGTAACTAATACAGGCCAAGCTGTTACTGATGCCACATGAGCTATTTCAGGAAGCAATCTTCCTGATGGGATATCAATTGATTCTAACGGTGTTGTAGGATGAAATAATTCCTTGGCTTTAAATGAATACAGTTTTACTGTTAAGTGCTCTTCGAAAACTGGCTTAAGTGGTGAAAAAGCGGTTCAATTAAAAATTCAAAGCGACGAGCCAGCATCATCATCCATAAATATTTACGGCAATGACACAGCGGTTGGTATTCAAGGAACAGCTGGTTCGACTAAATATATTTGTACAACTAATACAGGTGTTTATGTAACGGATGGCAAATGAAGTATTGCAAGTCCTGGAATTAGTGGTGTATCTATCACTGCTGATGATAATGGTAATGGCGTTTTAAGTTGAACCGATAGTATGCCGTTAATGGTATCGTTACCACTAACGATTAATTGTTCCAAAGACGGATTATTAGTTGGTACTAAACAAATTCATTTTAGCATTGTTTCAACGATGCCATCACCAACTTCCATCAGAATTTATGGAGCGGATACGATATACGGCAAAACTGGTGAAGCCGATTATGAAAGATATGAAGCTACCAATAATTTAGGTCAAGTCATTGCCGATGGTAAATGAACATTATCAGGCACACATCCTACTAATACTACCATTGATAACAGTGGTAAATTATCATGATCAAATACTACTCCTGGTGGTTCGTACACATTTAGTATTAATTGCACTAGTGGTTCTTTCAGTGCCACACTAATAATTAATTTGATTATTTTTAACAATCCTATACCAACTCATATTAATATTTTTGGTTCATCCACAATTGCCGCCACAAGTGGAAGAGCTGGTAATACCAATTACATTGCAGTCGATAATACTGGAACGACCCTAACAGGATTAACTTGAAGTTTAAGTACTGATGCACCTTTAGGAGTATCAATTGATGCCAACGGAACATTATCATGAACTTCTAATATCGCATCAAATGTTTATCGGTTTAATATTGTATGTAATAAATCAGGTTTTCCACAAAGCACTCTATCAGTTGCTTTAAGCGTGCAATATTCGCCAGATTCTGAATATAGTCCCGCATATGTCTACAATACGGCTGATCCTTACAACGAAACTAATTCGATGATCACCATTCCAACAGGAGTCAACGAAAGGAATGACATTAGATTTAATTTACCAAATTTAACTGTTAATAATGACCAAAGAATAATTTTTGGATATACGGTCACAGCATCAAGCGATGATCAAAAATTATTTTCAATTTTAAGCGTAACACAAAAATTTGATTCAGTCACCAAAAATGCTTATTGTTTATTTGACATTAAAGCCACTACTGACAATTTAGCATATGCTCGTAATGCCATTATGGTGTATGCCATAGATAGATTGGCACCTGGATATCCAGTTTATTCGATGAGTTTTGCGATGGATTTAAATATTCACCCCCACCCATATTAAATTAAAAATAGGAGATTATTATGAAAAACAATGAAATAAAAAATAAAAAAAATGCTCTAAAACAGAGCTACATGACGAAAAAGATAAGTCTAAAAAAAGAATTGATCAATGCCCAAAAACATGGTCAGAATGAACGTGTGCTCCGATTGAAAAAAGAACTTGCAACCATAAAGCTAAATTTTAAAAAGGCTAAACATGCCCTTCGAACAAATGCTAAAAATGCAACTGAAAAAGTTAAATCAATTAAACATTTAAGTCCGCTTCAAATCAAAAAAATCGCACTCAAGAAAAGTTATTTAGTTAAAAAGGAAAGTTTAAAAAAAGAACTAGCTGTTGCGAAAGAGCATAATCGTGAAGAACGTATTGCGGAGTTAAAAGAAAAACTCATCAATGCTAAGTCAAACTTTAAAAAGGCCAAGTGTGCGTTAGTTAATAAAAACAAACCTGTTAAGCAATTAAGTGCATTACAAATTAAAAAAATCGCTCTTAAAAAAAGTTACTTAACCAAAAAAAATGGTCTAAAAAAAGAACTAGTTAATGCGAAAGTACATAATCATGAAGAACGTATTGTGCAGTTAAAAGAAGAACTTATTAATGCCAAGTTGAATTTTAAAAAAGCCAAGTGTGCGTTAGTTAATAAAAACAAACCAGTTAAACAACTAAACCCGTTACAAATTAAATTAATCGCCCTTAAAAAAAGTTATTTAACTACTAAAGTTAATCTCAAGAAAGAATTAACTAATGCGAAAGAACACAATCTTAGTGAACGTGTGTTGCAACTAAAAAAGCAACTCAAGAATGCGAAGTTAAACTTTAAGAAAACCAAATGCACTTTATTAGGTCGTTCAATTGTCGACACAAAAATGGGTTTTGCTCATCTTTCCATGATAAGTGCGGTAACCTTTTCCGTTGCTTTACTTTTTGTTCTAACAATTTTCTTCTTATTGTCTGCCTCTAATGCATTACCAAACATTGAGATAGTTATTGGTGATGGGAGTTTATCAGTCTTAGGCATTCTATGCATCGTAATGTTTATTCTATTGATAATAGCCTTGAGCTGAACTTTATTTTTACTATTTCGAAAAAAATCCAATAAAATTTAGTGAATTGTAACCCCCGAAAGGTGGAGGGAGTCCAATGCATAAAGATGTGCAGCGCGTTTTAGTAGATAATAGAACCATTAAACAAAAAGTTCGTAAATTAGCTAATGTTATTAATAAAGATTACAAACATAAAAAGCCGATACTAATCGGCATACTAAAAGGCTGCTTACCATTTTACAATGAATTATTTTTGCAATTAACTTGTGATCCAACCATGGACTTTATGATCGTCTCAAGTTATGCTGGTGTTCGTGCTCAAAATGTTAAAATTGTGGCTGATTTACGACAAAATATTGCCAAACGTCACGTTGTAATTGTTGAAGATATTGTGGACACAGGCAAAACTTTAGAACGCATTATCGCCATCTTGAAATTACGTAAACCAGCTTCAATTAAAGTCGTTTGTCTATTGGATAAACCAAATTGTCGGATTGGTAATTTTAAACCAGATTACACTTGTTTTAAAATTGATCCAGTGTTTGCAATCGGTTATGGGCTGGACTATAATGAACGATATCGTAATTTGCCATACATTGGTGAATTAAAAAAACTTATATATGCTAAAATGAGTAAGTAATGAAAAATCACAATAATCTAAATCGCTTTGCTGAAGAAGTAAAAGAGGATCATACACAACCTAAAGGCACACCTAGTAATAATCGTAGTAACGATGTAGTCGATCCTGAAGAGAAGACCCGATTACGTACTAAAATTTTTAAATGAGTTGGAGTCATTTTAATCTTAGGAGTAATGGCAGTTATTGTTTATTTTGCTTGTTTTGCTGGGAATGCTACTAAAATCAACCCTGCTAACGCTACAGCCACCTCTTTCTATTTAACGGATGGATCAGATGGTGATCATAAAACTTTAAACATTAAATCAAATCAAGCTGCCAAAGATCCGTATAAAATTCCGAACTTAGATGTACGAAAAGGATACGAACCTAACAACAATAATTTAATCTGATCAAATCCTTATATTGCTAATGCTGGCGGATATAGTATTTGATTGGTTTATGCTAAAACTACTGCTGGCAATATTTGTTTTTACGTCAACGAAGCATTGTATGAAGGGGTTGCTAATTATTACATTGGACCTGTTGATAATGGTGATCAAAGTACAAGCAAACTTCCAATGAGCACGAAAGACCAATCAAATGATATTGGTGATTTGATTGGCTATTCGATTAACAGCAACATGTCAATTGCACAGCAATCACCATGGTTATCGTTTTTCTTAAATTTAATGCCAACAATTTTATTGTTACTTGTGATGTTGTGGATTATGAATCGAGCAATGCGCATGCAAGGCGGCGGACAAGGCGATGAAGGATCTATTTTTGGCATCGGCAAGTCTCAAGCTAAACTCGCTCAATCTAATGTTAAGTTCAGCGATGTGGCCGGAATTGAAGAAGAAAAAGCTGAGTTAATTGAAATTGTAGATTACTTAAAAAATCCAGATAAGTATGCAGCGATGGGTGCAAGGACTCCGCGTGGAGTTATTCTTTACGGTCCGCCAGGTACTGGCAAAACATTATTAGCAAAAGCTGTCGCTGGCGAGGCTCGTGTACCGTTCTTTCAAGTTTCAGGTTCAGCATTTGAAGATATGTTAGTAGGTGTTGGGGCTAAGCGTGTACGTGATTTATTTACCAAAGCTAAAAAAGCGGCTCCTTCCATTATTTTTATTGATGAATTAGACTCAGTTGCTTCCAAACGTGGTAAATTTGATGTCGCTGGCGGGGGTGGTAGCGGTTTGGCAGATCAAACAATCAACCAATTGTTAGCCGAAATGGATGGTTTTAGCACTAAGACTGGCGTAGTTGTAATGGCGGCAACTAACCGTTTAGATGTTTTAGACGAAGCTATTCTCCGTCCAGGACGTTTCGATCGTCACATTCAAGTTAACTTACCTGATATTAGAGAACGTGAAGCGATTTTAAAAATTCACTCTCGCAACAAAAATCTATCTGCGAAAGTTCATTTAGAAGATATCGCTAGACGAACACCAGGTTTTTCAGGAGCTCAATTAGAAAATGTATTAAATGAAGCAACATTATTAGCGGTACGAATGGGAAAATCAGCGATTGGCATGAGTGAAATTGATGAGGCGATCGACCGTGTGATTGCAGGTCCTGCCAAGAAATCAAGAATTATCACAGATAACGAAAAGAAGCAGATTGCTTATCATGAGGCTGGACATGCATTGGTTGGTTTACATACTCCAGGTAGTGATGTCGTGGAAAAAATTACTATCATCCCGAGAGGCCAAGCTGCTGGATATACGCTATCCACTCCTGAAAAACAAGAAATTCACATTCAAAAGAAGTCTGATTTGTTATCAATCGTAACTGCCATCTTGGGTGGTCGAGCGGCTGAAGAAGTAATTTATGGTAAATCCGAAATATCTACAGGTGCAGCAAACGATCTATTCAAAGTAACTAATATCGTAAGATCAATGGTAACCCAATTGGGTATGACCGATTTAGGGATGACACAATACATTCCAAGTGAAGGTCAAGTTAATCCATATGCGGCGAAATTATATTCTGAACAAACTGCTCAAAAAATTGATCAGCAAATTAATAGTTTAATTGATGAGCAATACCAAAAAGCGAAAGTTATTATTGAGCATAATCGTAAGGAATTAGATTTGATTGTTGAAGCTCTAATCTTGTTAGAAACTATTGTGAAGAACCAAATTGATTACATTCATAAAAATCTCAAGTTACCTAAAGAAGCTGTTGATAAAAAAATACAAAATGAAAAATTGGCTGCCGAAAAACATGAACAAAAATTAGCTGAAAAGGAAGACAAAGTAAAAAGTCCTGCCAAGAAAGAAGAACCGCCTAAATAATTTTGTCCTTTGAGTTATGAAGTTAAGTAGTAAAATTGCCAAATTAAATTTTGATGTTAGGAATAAATTTTTCCAAATTTATAATGATGGGATTTTACGTGCTCCACGTAAGTGATGACAACATATTTACATCATTTATCATTGAACTATTTTTGAGCAGGTATTATTTTTGGTTAACTTTGCGACAGCGTTAGCCATTGGCATCTATAGTTTTGTGAATCCAGCATCGGTAGGAACAAGCAGTAATACCCTAAATTATATTATTGCTACCGTATCATTAGTCGGTAATGTTACTGACATTATGTCAATTATTTTGTCTAGCAAGAAAAGAATATCTACTTTCACTTGAGGAGTGATTGCTTGCGGAACATTAGGAGTTTCATCGCTTTTAATGGGGGCGGTAGGAACTGGTATTGTCTATGTAATCGTACAATTACCAATGCAATTTATCGGATTTTACTTATGAAGACGACAATCGGTTAATAAAATTCAAGTTGAACCCAAAAAAATGAAATGGTGAATGATCTTATTATTTGTTACCATCATTTTAGCATTAACTACTGGTTTTTATTTCTTAGAAAAAATGCCTAGTTTTCAAGAATTTTGGAATGGTTATAGTGATCAAATTCAAGATAGTCCTGTTGTATGGTTTTGTGATTCATTAGATTTAGTTTTGGGTACAGCTGGAATGATTTTGATGGTAATGGTTTTTAAAGAGCAATGAATTATTTGAATTATTTTAGACATCACGATGATTGTATTATTTTCAGTCAACACGCAGCCGCAAATGATTGCTTTAGCAGTAACTAGTCTTATTAATAGTATTTATGGCGTATGAAATTGACGTCACGAAACCAAATTAAAGGACTATGAATAAGCAATGGCATAAAAAAATCTTATTTTTTTGGGAATGGAATCGATTAGAGAAAATATTATTACTAGCTAATTTTATTGTCACTTTTACCCTCTTAATTTACCAGTGTGCGACTGGTAAAGCGAGTGACTGAAAAACTTTTGTGGCTTTCTTAGCTAACATTTGTAATATCGTGAGCGTAATTCTAGCAACCAAAAAACATGTTAGTTGTTTTATTTGAGGTCTTTTGGCGGTAATTGGCTTTGGCGGTGTTGCCTATGGATCATACGTAATGGGGAACGTTATTTTGTATTGAATCTTTTATATTCCAGCTCAATTGATTGCTTTATATTTATGACGCAAAAATTCACTTAATAAAATTCAAGTAAACCCGACTACCATTAAGGGTTGGCAAGTTGTTGTTTCGGGTGTTGCTGCCATTGGCTTTATTGCTTTATTTTCGTGGTTGGAAACATTGCAGCAATTTCAAAGCTTTTGATATCATGATAAACCGATTAGTTATTCGACTTTTACTTTTATTTTAGATGCCGCAGTATTAGTTTTATCAATCGTAATGACTGTGTTTACTTGATGTCGTTTTAAAGAAAGATGATTTGTTTCAATATTAGTGGATATATGTCAAATTGCTTTGTGAAGTGCGATTATTTACCATAATGGTATTAATGACATTAGTGCTTGAATTATGGTGGTATCATCAATCACTATGATGGTAAGTGCAATTTATGGTGTCTTTAATTGACAAAAGTAGAGTAAAATATTACCGCTAATTGAAAAAAAGAGGAATCATGAAAGACAGAATAATAATCGTTTATCAATCAAAAGCCAAAACTGGCAACACAAAACATATTGCACAGCAAATTGCTGCTCAGTTAAAATGCGAAGCTGTGGATATAGCTTTGAATCCAAAAATTAATTTAGAACAATATAACCTTGTCGGCTTCGGTAGTGGAATATATTTTTGAAATTTTGGTTGAAAACTAAAAAAGTGAATTAAAAATATTCAATGATCTAGTGCGGAAGCTTGTAAACCGGAAGCGTTTGTATTTTCAACTCAAGGTGCCAAGAAAGCTAATTGAATTCACGCTAGATTTAATCGATTTCTAGAAAAGAAAGCTGGCATTACTGTTATTTCAGGATGAGCATGTCAAGCTACCAAGGCCAAAACTCCTGAAGCTTTAAGTAACTTAAATGAGTGACTTGGCACTAAGATCAAATTACCAGATCCTAACGCTGTTAATAAAAATTAAAGATATTTAGCCACCGTGGTATTTATTTAGTTCAT
>JAITJR010000029.1 GCA_031278855.1 Mycoplasmataceae bacterium
TCATCTTCAATGGTGGCGAGGGAAGACGGAAGGGTAACGGAAGTGAGGGCGGTGCAGTTTTCGAAGGCACGAGAGGCGATGGAGGTAATGCCTTCGAATCGGATGGTGGTGATATGAAGATTACTGAGATGATTAGTGAAAGTTGTGTTTGTCGTAGAATCCCAATTAGCTTTTTTATCCAGTACTCCATTATTAATCTTAAGATTGCAAGCGGTGTCTAATGTCGTTGGGCTGATGACTAAGGTAGCGGTTGCTGGTAATACCGTGAAAGTTTGCGTAATGTCAGTGTAGCCAGAAGCCGAAATAGTGATGGAGTGGGGGCCGTCGGTAGGAGGAGTGCTGGAGTTTATGGAGATGGTTTTTGTTCTAGTCAAACCATTGCCTTCCCAAGATTCAGAAGGAATAAATTTTCCCGAAGCATCCCCAAAACTGATAGTAGGGTCTGTTCATTCAGATGTATTGATTTCAGTGACCGATAAGGTGGCGGAGGTGGATGGTTTGTCAAGCTGGAGGGTGTTGGCAGAAATGGTGGCGGATAAAGTTGGGGTTGGGGTGACTGGTAATACCGTGAAAGTTTGCGTAATGGATTCGTAGCCGTCAAGTAAAATAGTGATGGTGTGCAAACCAACGGTAGGAGAATCGAAGGAGATAGAGATGGTGGTTGTTTTGGTCAGAGAATTGGCAGTTTCGACCCAAGAATCATTAGTAAAGTTGGTTTGTAAAGAGTTGTTGTCGAAAATGAGATCAGGGTTTATTCATTCGGTTGCATTGATTTCAGTGACTGATAGGGTGGCGGTGTTGTTGGTGCCAAGCTGTAAATTATTATTTAAAATGCTTGCACTCAATGCTGGAGTTGGAGTTGGCGGAACTGGAGTATCAGCCAAAAGGGTGATTTTGATGGAGCTATGACCGCCTTTATCGCTTGTGGCATTGATGGTGATATCTTGATTGGTAGGAACTGCTGACGTGTAATTTAATTTACCACTACTATTATCAAAAGTTGCTTCACTAGGAAGATTGTCGGCCTTATAACTAATCTTGCCAGCCATTGATGATGAAGCATGGTAAGTTTGTTCGCCATCGCCAGTCGACACGCTTGGTTTGTAAGCGGAGTCAAAGCTAACGACGTCAGTAGCTTTTCCACAGCTGGTGATGCCAGCTGAAATACCAAGACCAATTGCCCCAATCGTCCCGATACCGATTATTGATTTAATGCATTTTGTTTTTTTCATAATTTTCCTTCTCCTACTTTTAAAAATTAATAGCAAAAAACAAGAGCTCAAAAATGAACTCTTGTTTTTAGAAAAGAAGACAAAACGGTGCTTAGTGCACTAGCAGACTTGTCCCCCCCCCCTATGTAATTGCATGGGAGAATTATAGTTGATTTCTAAATAAATAATCCGATTTAATAATTTCCTTAATAGAATATTTAGGTTTTCAACCTAGTTCTTGCATAGCTTTATTAATAGCCGTAACTAAGATTGGCGGATCACCGTGACGGTTAGGTTTAACAACATACTTAAACTCAACATTATTAATTTGGCAAACCAATTTAATTATTTCCAAAACAGAATATCCTTTACCTGAACCTAAATTATAAATACCTGACTGATTTTTTTTTAGTTGCGGTAATACTAATAAACACGCCGTAGCTAAGTCTTCCACATGGACGTAATCTCTTATACAAGTCCCGTCTTTCGTACGATAGTGATTCCCATAAATAGTAGGAGTTTTACCTTTGCTAATCATTTGATTAGCGGATGGTATTAATAAAGTTAATTTTTTTTTCATCATCCCATATTTAAGCGAACGACTAGCTCCAGCAACATTAAAAAAGCGAAAAATAAAATAATTAACTTTCGCTTTTTGGATTAACCTTTCCGCCTGTAATTTGGTTTGTCCATAGGGATTACACGGTTTTTTAACAGAAGTTTCACTAATTAAGTTTTCTTTAGCACAACCATAAACAGCTGCTGATGAACAAAAAATAAGATTATTGCAACCATGTTTTTGCATACAGTCCAATATGTTTTGAGTCCCGACAACATTATGTTGATAATATAGCTTCGGCTTAACAACTGATTCTGACACCACCGTTTTGGCAGCACAATGAATAACTAAATCAAATTTGTGTTGCTGAAATATTTGATTTAATAATGCTTTGTTTAAAATACTGCCTTTAACAAAAATAGCTGCTTCATTTATTAATTCTCTTTTACCAGTAGATAGATCATCTAAAATAACGATTACATGTTTTTGCTGCACAAAACGTTCGGCAATCACTGAACCAATGTATCCTGCCCCACCAGTTATTAAAATTTGCATATTACTCCCATTCAATGGTCCCTGGCGGCTTAGAAGTTATGTCGTAAACGACGCGATTAATACCATGAACTTCATTAACTATTCGGTTTGATATACGATTTAATACAGGGTATGGAATTTTGGCGTAATCTGCTGTCATACCTTCTTGACTTGTAACTGCTCGGATCACAATAACATCTTCGTATGAACGTTGATCGCCTTTTACTCCAACCGTTTTTACATTAGGTAAAACAGTAAAATATTGTCAAATATCCTTACTCAAATTAGCTTTATTAATTTCTTCTTGTAAAATTGCATCAGTTTCTTGCACTAATGAAATTTTTTCTTGCGTAACTGCTCCGATAATGCGAATAGCTAAGCCGGGGCCTGGAAACGGTTGACGATTTATCATATGATCAGGTAACCCCAATTCCTTGCCTAATGCTCTCACTTCATCTTTAAACAACTTATTTAATGGTTCAATCAATTTGAATTGCATATTTTTAGGTAAACCACCAACATTATGATGGGATTTAATGGTTTGAGCCGTGGTAGTTCCAGACTCAATTACATCAGTATACAAAGTCCCTTGTGCCAACCATTTCAAATTCTTGATATCTTTAGCATAGCGGGTAAATGTTTGAATAAATTCACGGCCAATAATTTTGCGTTTTTTCTCAGGATCAGAAATATTTTGCAATTTACTTAAAAATTGTTTTTGAGCGTCCACTTTAATAAAGTTAACATTAAAATATTTCTTGAATACTTTTGTTACATTTTGACTTTCATTTTTACGCAACAAACCGTGGTCTACAAATAAACAAGTGAGACGCTTACCAATGGCTTTAGCCATAATCGCAGCGGTTACAGCAGAATCCACCCCACCAGACAAAGCACATAAAACTTTTTCGTTGCCAACTTGTTGCTTGATTTTAACAATTTCATGCTTGATAAAATTAAGCATTGTTCAATCTGGTTTAACTTGACAAACTTTTAATACAAAATTTTCTAGTATTTTTAGCCCGTACACCGTGTGAGCAACTTCAGGGTGAAATTGAAGTCCATATAACTTATTTTTTTCATTAGCCATAATGGCATTTAGGCAGGTTGATGACGAACCAATTGTTTTAAAATGAGTTGGTATTTTTTTTACTTGATCGCCATGCGACATTCACACCAATTGTTTAGCGGGTAAACCTTCTGTCAATTTACTAGCCTTAATTTTAATTTCCGTACGGCCATATTCTTTTTTAGCCGAACCTTGCACGCAACCACCATTTTGGTATGCCATCAATTGCATTCCATAACATATCCCTAAAATGGGAATGCCTAGACCATAAATAGCCTTATCGATTGAAAAAGCATTTTTTTCATAAACTGAATTGGGACCACCAGAAAAAATAATCCCTTTGATATTAGGATCATTCTTAATTTTATCAATATTGACTTGATTTGATATTAGCTCACTATAAACACCAAATTGACGAATATGACGAACAATTAATTGATTGTATTGACTACCAAAGTCAATGACTAATATTTTATTTGCCATGATAATTAGGCGCTTCCTTAACAAAATCTAAATGGTGTACATGCGATTCATTAAAACCAGAAATAGTAATCTTTACGAATTCTGCTTTGCGTTTTAATGTTGGTATATCTTTTGCCCCACAATACCCCATGCCGCTCCTTAATCCGCCAACTAATTGATATAAAATATTATTCACACCACCTTTATACAACAAGTTAGCCTCTACTCCTTCGGGCACTAACTTAGTGGCATCCATATTATTCTGAAAATAACGATCACTGGAACCACGCTTCATCGCAATCATTGAACCCATGCCTACATATGATTTATACTTTTTTCCATTGATCGTAATAATTTTACCTGGGGCTTCATCAGTGGCGGCTAACATACTTCCTAACATAACACAATCAGCACCCGCTGCTAATGCTTTAGTAATGTCTCCTGAATGCTTAATCCCACCATCGGCAATAATCGGAATGCGTTTCTTAATAGCTATCTCGTATACATCACTAATCGCAGTCAATTGGGGTACTCCCACACCAGAAATAATTCTGGTGGTACAAATTGACCCAGGGCCAATACCAACTTTTAATGCATCTACACCTGCTTCAATTAAATGTTTAGCCCCAGATTTAGTGGCAATATTACCAGCAATTAGTTGTATCTTTGGAAAAGTTTTTTTAATAACTTTAACAGCATTAATAACATTCATAGAATCACCATGAGCACTATCAATCGTTAATACATCTACCCCGGCTTCAATTAACATCTTAGCTCTTTCAATGTTGTTGTTAGCAATCGAAATAGCAGCTCCCACAATTAAACGACCGTACGAATCTAAATTAGCATCAGGATAGTCTTTTACATTAACTTTTTCATGTTTAACCTGTGATACAATGTTCGCTTGTGCTTGTGGTGTTAAATTTTTATGAATGAAGCCCACTCCGCCATTAAGAGCCATATGAATGGCCATTTTACCTTCGGTTACCGTATCCATTGCTGCTGAAACGATCGGAATATTTAAAGATATTTTACGAGTTAACTTTGTTTTAGTAGATACTTGTCGCGGAATAATGTTGGAATATTGCGGAATCAACAGAACATCGCCAAATGTATGACCTTTTTTAATGTTATGTTTAAGCATATATACCTCGAGTCTTTAATATCGGTATTATATTTTATTTTGTGTTACCTTTTATCTGGGTTAAAAGTAATAGCAATTGAATCAAACATTAAAATACTCATACACACACTAATGTTAATTAGTATGGACAAAGGTCATCCACCTTGATTTAAATAATTAGTACATTTTTATTAAACATTATTAAACATTTTTTGGAGCATTACACATATCTATGATTTATCACTGTATAATTCAAGTTAAAATCATGAGTAATAAAAAATTTTATATCACAACACCAATATATTATCCTTCGGGCACCCCACACATTGGACATGCCTATTCCACCATTTTAGTTGATGTTATTTGTCGTTATAAAGCTCTAATTGGTTATGACGCTTTTATGCAAACTGGGATGGATGAACACGGTCAAAAAATCGAAGAAGCTGCTAAAAAGCAGGGTCTTGATCCCCGAGTTTTTGTTGATAATTTGGGTAAAGTATTTTTAACACTATGAAAAGATTTAGACATTAATTACCATTCTTTCATCAAAACTAGTAGTCACAATCATGAAGTAACTGTCCAAAAAGTATTTAAAAAGTTTCAAGACGATGGCTATATTTATTTAGGAACATGAGAGGGGTTATATTGTGTAAGTTGTGAAGAAAACTACACTCGACCCCAAGCGATTATTAATCAAAACGGACAATTATCTTGTCGCATGGGTCATGAACTCATTACCAAAAAAGAACCTTCATTTTTCTTTAAAATGAGCGAGTTTCAAGACTGGATAAAGGATCTTTATGAAAAAAATCCAACTTTTATTGTCCCCAAATCACGCGTGAACGAATTGACTAATAGTTTTTTAAATGAAGGTTTGCAAGATTTATCAGTATCTAGAACAAGCATTAGTTGAGGTATTCCAGTATTGAATAATCCCGAGCACAAAATATATGTTTGAATTGATGCACTATTGAACTATTTAACAGGTTTAGGCTACAAACAAGAAGATGATCAACTATTTCAAAAATATTGAAATGATCCAGACACTGAAATTGTTCATGTGATGTCGAAAGAAATTACTAGATTCCATTGTATCTATTGACCAATCATGCTCCATTGTTTAAATTTACGCTTGCCTAGTAAGGTTATTTCCCATGGGTGAATTATTACGGAACAAGGGAAAATGTCCAAATCCATTGGTAATGTCATCAATCCCCGTGAATATATTGAAAACTTTGGTAGTGATGCTTTGCGTTATTTTTTGATGAAAGAAATGAGCATTGAAAGAGACGGTATTTTTGGTCATGAATCATTTATTGAATGTTTCAACGCTGATTTGGCCAATACCTACGGAAACCTTGTGTCTCGCTTTATTGGGATGACATCTAAATACAATCACAATGTAATTGTTAAAGGTAATGTGCCGTTAGATGATTTATCAACTAATTTATTGAACGCTGCTCGGGAATTGATTACCGCTACTAATGATTGCATTCATGCTTTCAAAATAGATGAATTAATTAAAAATGTTTTAAACTTTGCTAAATTGACCAATAAATACATTGAAGATAGTAAACCATGAGTATTATCAAAAGAAGGTAAGGTTGGTCACATTAATAATTTTCTATAT
This sequence comes from Mycoplasmataceae bacterium, assembly GCA_031278855.1. Classification (GTDB taxonomy): domain Bacteria; phylum Bacillota_I; class Bacilli_A; order Mycoplasmatales; family Mycoplasmoidaceae; genus Malacoplasma_A. The sequence continues at coordinate 6,589 of JAITJR010000029.1, forward strand.
TGTTTAGGTAATGCTATAAGAGTGATTACAAGTTTATTGCAACCCGTATTAGTTAAAGGCACTAAAAAAATGGTGGAACAATTACTTTTAACAAAAGAACAATTAGAATTTGAAAAATTGCACAATTTTGAATTATTAAACAATCATAAAGTCGGAACATCTACCCCTATTTATGTTCGGATCGATAAATAATTTTTTAGAAACATATCAATAAGTACAAGATTTAATAAAATTTTTTAGCTTCGCGTTTGCTGTCTCGTACTTTGATATCTTGACGTTTGTCTCTAGCGTTTTTAGACTTGCACAAAGCAATTTCAACTTTAATTTTGCCATTATGTAAGTAAATTTTATTAGGAATCACTGCTAGCCTATCTTTTTTAGACTGATGCTCAATGCGAATGATTTGATTCTTATGCAGTAATAATTTACGGCGACGATACGAATCAACATTATTAATGTTACCTTGAGCAAATGGTGCTACATACATGTTAATAACATATGATTCTTGACCTTGAAAAATTACAAACGCTTCGTCTATGCTAGCATTTGATTGAATAAGAGACTTAACTTCGGTACCTTCTAGAACAATACCAGCTTCATAAGTTTCAATAACATGATTATTTAATCTAATTTTCTTATTCGGTAGGAGCAATTTCATCTATGGGTTTTTTAAATATGATACCATAGCAAATTCAATTTTTCTCGTATCTTTGTTGGCAGATAGTACTTTAATTTTTAATCTAGTTCCCAACGTAAAACGTTGTCCTGTTTTTTGTCCAACTAACTCATTGGTTTTATCGCTATAAATGTAAAAATCATTTTTCATATTTTCGAGTTTAATAAAACCTTCAATGGTGTTAGGCAATTGGACAAATAATCCGAAAGGATAAATTGATGTAACAAATCCTTCATAAATTTCACCAATGTGTTGTTGCATGTATTCAGCAAATTTCATGGCTAATACATCTCGTTCACATTTAATGGAACGTAATTCATTTTTAGAAGATACATGTGCTTGCTCAGATAATAATGATTGCATTTCACTACGACTACCCTCACTAACATTATTTTTCGCAAATTCATACATTCAATAAATTCGATGTACCATAAGGTCAGGATAACGACGAATCGGTGATGTAAAGTGGGTGTAATCCGCTAAAGCTAAACCAAAATGTCCAATATCATTGATGCTGTATTCCGCTTTAGCCATCGTGCGTAATAGCATCATGTGAATTAAATCTAAATTAGGATTATTACAATTGTCAGCTATTCATCTCGCGATATCTCCAGGTTGTACATTTTTTAAATCAGTGGTAATTTTAAAACCCATTTTTTTAGACTCTAAAGCAAATGATTTTAATCGGTCGCTACTGGGATGATCATGAACACGGTACACAAATGGTCACTTTTGCCTTTTAGCATAAATGGTCACAGCTTCGTTAGCGGCCACCATAAAATCTTCAATCATATGCTGCGCCACTCCCGATTCATATTTTTTAATTTCAGTTGGCACTCCTTTATCATCCACAATAACAACTGGTTGCGGTACTTCAAAATTAATATAACCACGTTGCCTTTTGGCTTGGTCCAATATTTTATGCAGTTCTAAAGCTTCGGTGAGCATGGTTTTTATTTCGTTACTATCTTGACTTAAATCATCTTTTTTGTCGAAAAAAGCATTTACCTCATCATAACTATAACGTCGATGTGATTTGATAATGGCTGGATAAACTTTAATATCACCTATTTCTCCGCTGGCATTGATAATCATGTCACATGTTAATGTCAATCTTTCAACATGTGGATTTAACGAACAAAGATCGTCTGAAAGATTATGTGGTAACATGGGAATAACTCGATCCACTAGATAAATCGAACAACCCCGCTTAAATGCTTCTTCATCTAAAATAGTTTTAAATTTAACATAATGACTAACATCAGCAATGGAAACAGATAGATAAAATTTACCATCCGCTTGTTTTTTAACATAAATTGCATCATCAAAATCTTTGGAAGTAGCTGGATCAATTGTAACTATCGGAAGATTAGTTAAATCTTTACGAATTTTACGCTGGTAATCATCAATGTCTAGTTTTAAATTACGTGCATAATCTATTACAGCGTCAGAAAAATCTGGTTCAACACCGTTGTCATAAACAATCGATAAAATATCGACTCCAACATCGTCTTTATGACCAATTATCCGACTAATCGAACCATATGCTACTTTGGTTTCATACTTTTGAATTTGAATTAAAATTTTTTGACCTGATACTAAACCTGCAATGGAATCTAATTTAATATCTAAGTAAAATTTTTCATCATCTACTTTAATTTTATAGTTGTTATATTCATCAATGGTAATAATACCGACATAAAAATCTTTAGCATGTCGTACAATTTTAGTAATAACCGCATCTTTTAAGTCAGCTTTAGGCGGTTTTTGCATTTCCGCAAACTCCACATAATCACCATTCTGAGCCCCATTTAAGTTGGTTTTAAACACATAAAAAGATGCTTTTTTTTCATTGTCCAAGGTGATGAAACCTGAACCTTTACTATTAATTAAAATAGTCCCTTGTTTAAGCTTGGCTAAATCAATCGGAGCATTTATATACCCCATCACAATGGATTTATTTTTTAACTGTTTTAATTCTCCCGTAGTTACTAAATGGTCAATCATTCGATAAATCACATTCTTGTAATTTGGGATGTCTTTATAATCATTTTCAAGTTTTCGTAGAATAATCCCAAACGGAATTGGTCTACCATTTTCGTTAGCAACAATGTCGATCACGTCTTGTTTGACCGACACTACACTTTTTTTATTTGTAATCATTAATATTTTCCTGTAATTGTGCCTATGATCGCGACTACGAACATTGCAAACATTAAGATAAACATAGTCATCTGCAATATTTTAACGAAACCACGATCTTTAGTTTTCTTAAATAATTCTAAATCTTGACCAGCTAATGCTGTCAGCCCAGTGGTAGAGCCCGAACCTGATAATAAAAGACCAATCAATAAACATATGATTGATATTACTAACAATACAATACTAACTCATCCCATAAAAGGACTATTATTATAATGTAAAGTTCGTTAACAAACTAATGTAAGTAAAAAAATATTATTCAATGTCCCACTTTATAGTTGGTAAGTTGACTATTTTGATTCACTTAATATTAATTAAACCCATAGAATATGCATTAGAGTTTTTACATGCGGATCATAAATACTTACAAAACTAACTACTAAGTAGGCCATATAGAAATATTATTTATTGCCCATATTATTGTTTGACGTTTGATTTACCTTTCAAATAACTATTCCGCACCGTGTATACATAACCATATTCATTAAACTAAATATGGTTATGCGGATGGGTATGCATACGGTGGTGAATCGTTACTGTCATTTATTGCAAATACTATCTTTAATTGACTGAGCTGAATGGCAATTCGATGTTTATGATGTTGGTGATACTGATCATCCTGTTTTATTTAAACCGTTAAAGCGTGCTTTAAAAGCATTAGCTAAAGTTGAATCGCTACCTGAATAATAAATTGTGCCAGTCTCTGGGCAGTTGTAGAAGGCGTCGGAGCTGCAGTTATTTGGCAGTGCTATCGCATCAGCTGGAATATAAATAGCATTTAAACTCGTACAGTCAGAGAAGACATACTGTTCGATGGAGGCGGTGTTGCTGGTGGTAAACATGGTGGGCGGGAGTTTTAGGGTGGTTAAATTCGTACAGCCATTGAAGGCAGATTGGGCGATGGAGGAGACTTTTGTATTAGAAAGATCAACAGTGGTTAGTGCCGCACAGCCATGGAAGGCATAAGGAAAGATGTAAGTGAGCTTGGTAAGCTTGGAAAGACCGATGGTGGTTAACTTCGAACAGCCTTTGAAGGCATAAGAGTTGATGGAGGTCAAAGAGCTGACCAATCCTGAGAGATCAAGGGAAGTTAAGCTCGCACAGCCATAGAAGGCATCCTGGCCGATGGAATCGCCAGTAAAATAACTATTTAATTCACTACCCATATCGCCAACTATCATACAATTGGCTTGATCTCAGCTTCTATTAACGATGCCGATGCCAATAGTGGCTCCTTCACCATTTTCATTTTTCACTTTCTTTAGTTTCTGATTATCTTGACTAACTTCAATACCATCGATCCCGTCGATTGACAAGCTCACACAGTTTTCGAAGGCTCAATAGCCGATGGAGCCAAGATATAGATGATGATTAGGAGAAGTTTTCCAAAGCCCAGTTAAATTCGTGCAGCCAGAGAAGGCACCATAGAGAATGGAAACAGTTGCATCTGCTGAAGATGTGTCAAATTCGACTCGTCGTAAATTCGTGCAGTTTTGGAAGGTACTAGAGCCGATGGAGGTGAGGGAAGACGGAAGGGAGATGGAAGCGGCGAGGGCGGAGCAGTTATAGAAGGCACTATCGGCGATGGAGGTAATGCCTACAAATCGAATGGTGGTGAAGTGATGATCGATGAGATAATTAGTGAAGGTTGTGTTTTTAGAAGCATCCCATACAGTTTTTTTATTCAGTATTCCATTATCAATCTCAAGATTGCAAGCGGCAAATAGTGTTTGATCGTTGGCTAGTGTAGTAGGGCTGATGACTAAGGTAGTGGTTGCTGGTAATATCGTTATGGTTTGGGTGATGGAGTCGTAGCCATCGGCCAAAATAGTGATGGTGTGGGGGCCAGGGGTAGGAGGATTGTCGGAGATTATGGAGATGGTGGTGGTTTTGGTTAGAGAATTGGCAGTGTCAGTCCAAGACCCAGAAGCAGTAAGGCCAGTTGGAACAGCGACAATAGGGGTTGTTCATGAAGTTGTGTTGATTTCGGTGACCGATAGGGTGGCCGTCCCTGTTGTGCCGAGTTGTAAATTATTATCTAAAATGCTCGCACTCAATGCTGGAGTTGAAGTTGGTGGAACTGGAGCATCGGCCAAAAGGGTAATCTTGATGGAGCTATGGCCGCCTTTATCGCTTGTGGCGGTAATGGTGATATCTTGATTGGTAGGAAGTGCAGTGGTATAGTGTAATTTACCAATACTACTATTAAATTCTACTCCACTAGCAGGAAGATTGGCGGCCGTATAACTAATCTTGCCATCAATTGATGATAAAGCATGGAAAGTTTGTTCTTGACCGTTGGACATACTAGGCAGGTAATTGTTGTCAAAGCTAACGACATCAGTAGCTTTTCCACAGCTGGCAATGCCAGCTGAAACACCAAGACCAATTGCGCCAATCGCCCCGATGCCGATTATTGATTTAATGCATTTTATTTTTTTCATATTTTTTTCCTTTTTGATGACATGCTAAATTCTTGTTTTTAGAAAATGTCGTTTATAAAATGTTGGTTATTAGTACCGATGCGTATGCAGGATTGATTATTGGTGTTGCCAGTACAATAAACAAAACGACGATAACTATTATCAAAGCCACTGAAACTGCACCAAATATTATTACTATCAATCGTGATATTTTACGATCGCTATCAGTTAAAACTTTAGCTTTAACAAGATAAATAATTAAACCAGCAATAAACGATAAAAATATCGTACACAAAATAATTACTAATTTTCAATTAGACGATGTCTCTTGTTTTTTATTTTCGCTCATTATTATTCTCCTTACTTTAATGAATAGTTACAACTTTACCCATTAATTCTCCCCTACCGAACCAAACAAAAAATGATTAGTTCAATCGTATGGAGATAAAAATAATGGGATAGTATTTTCTTCCGTTCCCGAATGGAACATCAAATTTTGACCTAAAGCATAAGGAGCAAGACTCAAAGCATAATAATGAGTTTCAGATACGACTGTTTTAAAATCATAATTCAAATTTCTTGCTTCACCTGCATTTTCTCTTTTCAGTGTGAGAACAAAATTATCATACGTAATGGTTAATTTTGTTGTTGTTGTTTGGTGTCAATCTAATTCTACGGTTGTTTTATTTTTGATGTGTAATTCTATTTTGCTATGGGGATCTCCCGTAAAAAAATAGAATGAAAACGAATTAATAAATAATTGAAGGTTCACATTTTTTTTAATAAATTCATAATCAGTTTCATTTACTGTACTACTAAAAATATAAGCTTCCGAAACATC
>JAITJR010000054.1 GCA_031278855.1 Mycoplasmataceae bacterium
ACATCCTTAGCGTAATATTCACGACGACGAGTCCAAGATTTATTACGGTAATCTTGTCATTCTTGTTCAGACATTTCTAAAATTTCTTTAGATGTTAAATTTTCCATGGTAGAGATTATATAATCTTAATCGTATGGAATGTATTTTTTGCCAAATTGTAGATAAAAAAATCCCAGCCAAAATTATCGGGGAGAATCATGGTGCGATTGCCTTTTTAGACATTCAGCCATTTAGTGATGGCCACACAGTTGTAATTCCAAAAAAGCATGTTCAAAATTTAAGTCAGTGCGATTCACAAACCTTACATGATGTAATCGATTTAGTAAAACAAGTTGCTCATGACATTCAAAATTCATCTTTAAAACCTTGAGGAATAAATTATTTATCCAATGAAGGTTCAATTGCTGGTCAATTTGTGATGCATTTTCATGTGCATGTGATTCCTAAATATGGTGAAGCCGAAGGATTTAAGATCGGCATTGGTAATAAATATTTAGGGGATATTAATAAAATTTACGATGAGTTAAAAAAATCTATTCAAAAGTAGATTGAATTGACTCCACCTTATTTTTAATTACATTTTGAAGTGATGTAAAATTTTCGGTTTTATTCATTCGATGATGGTATTTAATTAGTTCCACTGAAATAATTTTGCCATAAATATTTTTATGAAATTTAAAGACATGAGACTCTAATAAGTGATTACGAATAAAAACTGCCGATGGGTATTTTACATTATTGATATAGGTATATGCTTGATATGATCCTTCTTTTGGCTGGATAGTTTGGGGTGATAATTTGATATTAGCCGTTGGATACCCTAATTTACGTCCGATATGCTTTCCGTGTTTTACGATGCCCGAAATAAGATATGGTTTAAATAGTAATTTATTTGCCATAGTGACATTACCTTTTAGTATGTAATTTTTGATAATGGTTGTTTTATATGTAGGGGTAACTTTGACTGTTTTGATTTTAAAGAATTGTTTTAATTGGTTAACATCACCACGACGTTGTTTACCAAACCGAAAATCCGATCCCAATATAATGTAGCTTGGTTTTATAAATTTACGCAGGTTATCTACAAATGCCATTGTTAAATGATTGTGTATTTTCAAGTTTAAAATAAATATGTTAGCTGGATTAAGAGTTTGCAAATCAGCTATTCTTGCATTATCTGGATAGAGTAAATGGTGGGATTTGTTTGGTACATTGGTAAAAGTAAGAATATTAAATTGTTTTTTCTTTAAACTTTGAAATAACTTTCAATGTCCTTTGTGTAAACCATCAAAAAATCCAATTACTAAAGGTAATTCTGCGGTAGTTTTCACCTGATGAAAATCATGAATGTTATTCATAATACTTATTATCATTTAATAATTTATCAAGCGGAACACTATTAGCGATATTGAATGGTCCGCTACGCGTTCTTCGCAATTCAACTAAAGTAGCACATGAACGAAGGGCTGCCCCTAAATCGTTAGCCAAAGATCTGATGTAGAAACCTTTGGATACGGTCAATTTTACTTTAAGTATCCCGTTTGCAAAGTCAGTAATTTTGAAGTCAATTAATTTCACCAAAGTTGATGGAATATTCTTAATCGTTTGTTTATTTCTCGCTAATTGGTAAAGTTTTTGTCCATTAATTTTTTTGGCAGAAAATAATGGTGGTGTTTGGTAATAGGGGTTATTTTGGAAATAATTTAGTGTGGCTTGAATTAAAGACAAATTAATATGAGTAAAAGAGCCGCGATTGACAACTTCACCAGTGATATCGTATGTGTCTGTCTGTATACCAAACTGAATATCGGCATCATACTCTTTATCGTTGTTAATAAGCGAGCCTAACAACTTTGTACCTTGGTTGTAACCAATAATCAAAACACCTGTTGCATTAGGATCCAATGTGCCAGCGTGCCCCACCTTATGATATTTAAAATGACGTTTAATTTTTTGAACAACATCATGCGAAGTACAATTTTTAGGTTTATCAATAATGTAAATATTATCCACGATAAGATTGTATTATAATTTTTCCATGCGACGTTTGGTAGGCGGCATTATTCGAGCAAATAATGCTTTTAATTTCATTAAGGATGGAGATAAAATTGGCGTCGGAGTTAGTGGCGGTAAGGATTCATCATTATTACTTATTGCTCTAAATCATTATGCTAATTTCATGAAGAATAAAAAGGGTTGGAATATCCAAATTTATGGTGTACATATTGTCATGAATTACTATGAAAATATTAACTACAAACCTTATAAAAATTGGTTAAAAAAAATGGGTCTTAAAGTTAAATTTATTAATTCTAATGTTGGTGAAATTTTAAGAGCCAAACTTAGTAAACAAGGTAAAGTACAATGTTCATTGTGTGCGAAACTAAAGAAAGCCATCATGGTTCGTGAAGCCAAAAAATTAGGTATTAATAAACTAGCCACTGGTCACCATATGGATGATGCGATTGAAACTTTTTTTATGAATTTTATTAATGAAGGGCGCATCGCTACCTTTATGCCAGATAATTTTTTTGATCGTAATAATATTCATTTAATTCGTCCGTTTATTTTAATTAAAGAGAGCGAGACACAAGCATTATCAAAACAAATGAAAATTCCTGTTATTAAAGATTCGTGCCCTAACGAACATAGTACACAACGTGATTACATCAAGCATTTTATTAAAAATAACTTTTATGAAAATCCGAAGCTAAAGGCTAGTTATAAAAATTTTCAGATTGCTCTACTAAATGGAAAACAATCACAATTATGATTTGATGGGACTAGCCATAAAAAAGATTTGCTAACCAAATCATATCGCCATTAACTGTGTTTATTAGTAAACGAATAGCAAAGATCCATGAAATAACCAGAACAAACAGTACTTACTAGAAAACACACGAATGCCAATAGTAATACAGATCACAAGAAATAATGGAACATACGTGAACTTAGCATCCCGTTAATACCAATGATAGCTGTGGTTAACAAAAACAGGAAAGGGATGACAGGTAATCCGACCGAAATATAACTAAAAACGTTACCAACCACACCAACGGAATGATAAATCTTTTCAGGTGGATAGTTACCACCGTGTTTGAGAATATAGGTAACAAAAATTAAGTAGCAAATTTGGGCAGCCCACACAATTAAAATAATGCCTAGAGCGACTAATCAAATTCTTAATAACATTTTAGGTTGTCTTAATCAGTTATCTAATTTACTGCCTAATTTAGTTTTTATTTGAACGTTCTTATTACGTTCAAATTTATGAAAATTAATTTTAACATTGTCGTTATCTAAAGTTGGTAGTTGATCATTTTTTTCTTGAATTTTTTCTAAAGTAGCTACTTTTTCCGTAGAAATAGGAGGCACTACATCATTAGAACCAAAAGAACCTAAATTAGTATTAATATCCAATGGATTAGAAGTAGATTGACTATTTTCAATTTTAATTTGATCAGGAGTTTTTTTGACAACGAAAGGTTCTGTCTTTTCTCCAGATGGCTTGAATTCCACCTTGAGACCAGCACCAGATTTATCTTGTTCTTGATTTAAATCTTTTTCTTTATCGGTCATAATGTTTAGGATATTAATGTATTTTATCTAATAATTTGTCAATTTTCAAAGAATTATCAATTGTAGTATCGCTCACAAACCGAATGTCTGGAATTTTACGAACATTCATATGTTGAGCCAATTGATTACGAAATAAACCTTTAGCATGCATTAATTTATTTACCATTACTTCAATTTGACTTCGATCAAAAGTATCAACATATACAATCGCGAAAGTATGGTCAGCCGATAATTTTACTGAAGTGAACGAGCAATGTTTAAGTGTTACATCATAAGCATCATGCTTAATGGTATGGTTTAGTAAGTTTAAAATTTCTGATTCTAAATGTGCATGTTTGTAGTTGGCCATGCTAAATCGTCCTTTTTTTTGAAACCACTCGATAAGTTTGGATGATATCGCCTACTTGGACATTATTATATTTTTCTAAGGTTATGCCACATTCCATACCAGCCGCTATTTTATTAACCACTTCTTTGAGATGTTTCATGGAACCAATCTTTGTATTGATAATAACGGCTCCATCGCGTAGTACCCTGGCATTATCATTCCGATTCATTTCACCATTTTGTACTAAACAACCAGCAATTACACCAACATCGGAGTGTTTTCACAATTGTTGAATAATAGCTTCGCCAGTTTCTTGCTCCTCAAATACAGGGCTTAATTCACCTAATAAAAAGTTTTGGATGTCTTCACTTAGTTTATAAATAATGTCATAAAATAAGATTTTGATTTGTTGACTATCAGCAATATCTTTGGTAGCACGACTTGGTTTAATATTGAATCCAATAATAATGGCTTTTGATGCTTTAGCCAAAGTTACATCTGATTCGGTAATGCCACCGACTGCCGAACGAATGATATGCAATTTAGTTCCAGTCACACTAATTTTAGACAGCATGTGTTTAATAGCTTCCAAAGACCCATGCACATCGGTTTTTAAGATAATGTTAAAGTTCTTAATACCATCAATAGTCTCATTTTGATTTAGATTAAGAGCTTGACGACTTGCCATTAATTTATGTAACCGAATTTTTTCAGCTACATCTTTAATATCTCTTTCATTGGTGCTAACAATAAAGTATTCACCAGCAGCTGGTGGTTCGGATAAACCAGTAATTTTAACGGGTTGTGAAGGATAAGCAATCCCAACTTCTTTGCCGTTTTCATCCAACATAACTCTAACTCTACCTATGGCACTTCCTGCAATAATAAAATCACCTTTAGCCAAAGTACCATTTTTAATTAGGATTGTAGCCACCGAACCTAATCCTTTATCGATATTAGATTCAATCACCACTCCCAAAGCTAAACGATTAGGATTAGCTTTGTACTCATTCATTTCAGCGGTGGCTAAAATGGCTTCTAGCAATTTATCGACACCATCACCATTTAATGCTGAACCTTTAATAATGATGGTTGAACCACCTCATTCTTCAGATAAAAGTGCTTGTTCACTTAATTGGGTCATTACTTTATCTGGATTAACGCCTGGCTTATCCATTTTGTTCATAAAAACAATAATGGGAACTTTGGCAGCTTTAGCATGATCAATCGCTTCAATCGTTTGTGGTTTAATACCATCATCAGCAGCTACCACTAATATAACGATATCGGTAATGTTAGCGCCGCGAGCACGCATTTCAGTAAATGCAGCGTGTCCTGGAGTGTCAATAAAAGTAATTTTATCTTCGCCATAAGTAATTTGATAAGCGCCAATATGTTGGGTAATACCACCAGCTTCACCGCGAGCAACGTGAGCTTTACGAATGTAGTCTAACAGTGTGGTTTTACCATGATCAACATGCCCCATAATCGTAACAACTGGCGGTCGTGGTTTTAAATTCTTAGGATCATCGGCTATTTTGATATTGCTTAAAACATTAGTTTCATCTACTTCAATTCTTTTTTCAAAATCGTAATTGTATTCTAAACACAATTCACCAATTTCTTCTTCGGTTAGTAATGTATTGAGGGTTAACATACGACCCTTAAGAAAAAAATATTTAAGAATTTCGCTAGCGGACTTGTCAACTTTTTGAGCAAATTGTTCTACTGTAAGAGGTGAACTAAAAATGAAAACCCCGTTTTTTACACCAGTATCAACTTTTTGAAATTGCGATTTAATATCAAGATTTTGTCTAGTGTCATGTTTTTTATTTATTTTCATTTAATTTTTCCCTCCTTTGTTTTGCTTGTATTAAAAATGTAAGTGATGCTTAATAATCTTCGTTATTAGATTCATCAATGTTATCAGAAATAGTTTTGGTAGTATCTGCATCCATCAATTCTTTTAATAAATCTTCTTTATTTATATCTTTAAAATCTTGCATGATTGAATCTTTAGATTTTTTTACGGCATTAACATGTTGTTGTACACTACTCTTGGGAGGAACATCAGTTCCTTTGCCAGAGTGTGGGGTGGCACGGTTATATTGACTTAACACATCGCCACCAACATGATACTTTTTGTAAGCACGATTAAAAGTCTGTTGGCGCAAAGTTTTAGGATCAACTCTTTGATATTGTAAATTTGCCTCATGTGCTTCTTCAACGGTATTAATTTCGATATTAGCTTTTAACATTTCTGAAATTAAACGCACATTAGTACCACGTTTGCCAATTAACAAAGCTAATTTATCTGAACGTGCTACTAAAGTAATTTCACGACGTTCTTCAGGTGTAGTTGGTTCCTTGATGGCAAATCCTAAAATTTCAGCTGGCGAACAAACATTGACGATATATTGTTTAAAATCATCAACATATTCAATAACCTCAATGTGCTCATTGTGAATTTGTTCTTGAATATTTTTAATTCTTGATCCACGTGGACCGATGATAGTTCCAGCTGGTTCAACACTAACTTGGTGAGACATAACCGATAATTTAGTTTTGAAACCTGCGACTCTAGCAATATCTTTAATTTCAATAATTTTTTCTTGAATTTCAGGTATGTTCAAAGTTAATAAGTATTTGACTAAACCAGAGTCTGCTCGTGAAAGAATAATCGGTCATCCTTTAGTTTGTTCTTTTACATCTTTGATGTAAAAATTATATTTTTGACCTGGAATTAAAATTTCGCCAGGGATAGTTTCTTGGCGTCCTACGAAACCAAAAGTACTCTCTAAATTCACTGTTGCCACACCACTTTTAGCATCTACTTTCTCCACTTCAGCATAAACTACTTCACCAATTCGTGGTTTCCATTGGGTAAAAACCTGTTTATTGGATTGATTAGTAACATTGTGTTTGAACATTTGTGCTAAATGCATCCCTAACGATAATTTGGACAACTCTTGTAATGGGATAACTTTTTTATAAAAATCACCCACTTGCAATTTTGGATCAACTTTTTGTGCTTCAGTAATAGTAATTTCGGCATAATCGTTTAATTCATCATTTGGTTCAACTACTTTAAATAATTGGTGAATGGATAAACGTTTATTGTCAATGTCAATATCCACTTCGACAATCGTTTCAGGGTATTCTTTGGTGTAAGACTTGATGATGGCATCCTTTAATGCTTCAGCTACAGTATCACGCGGAATGTTGTTTTCGTCTGCAATAAGTGTTAAAGCATTAATCGTATCTGCCATTTGTTTATTTCAATCTACTTGTTTGGGAGTATGGTTTTTCATGTTTTTTCCTTTGCTTTAAATAAATTAAGGAGCAACCACCGAAGGCCGCTCCTTAAAAAAGTGGGTAGATTATATAATCATTTTATAAAAACG
>JAITJR010000072.1 GCA_031278855.1 Mycoplasmataceae bacterium
CGCGGTTCAATAAAACCAACAAAATTAATGGTTTTATCTTTGGTAATTAATTCGTAGGCATCTTTCTGATATGCAAAGCCTTTGGCGATTTCCGTTCCAATATTGATAATACCAACACGAGGGTTAGGAATGTTACGAATGATTTGACAATAAATGCTACCAATTTTAGCAAAACAATATAAATCTTCGCCAGTACATTCTTTATTAGCCCCAACGTCTAACATCATAAACCCTTGTTTAGTAGTGGTCGGTAAATAGGGCATGAAAGCTGGTTTATTAATCCCGTCAATTAATTTTAATAAGAGAAAAGCCATTGGTACATAGCAAGTGCTAGAACCTGCCGATAAAACACCATCAGCTTGATTATTTGCAACTAACTCAATTGCTTTATACATTGAAGAATTAGTCTTACGAATCGCAAGTAAGGGGCTGTCATCCATCTTAATAACATCAGTTGCATGAACAATTTCGAAATGATCACTGGGTTTTAAGCGTACTTTAATTTCTTGTTCGTTGCCGACTAAAATAAATTGAACATCGGTGTGTTGTCGATTAAATTTACGACAGGCTTTAATCGCTTCCGAAATATCGTTTTCAAAACCCATGACATCAATTGCTAATTTCATATATTGTAATTATATTATTTACCGCTGAATCGCAATGTAGAAAGAATAAGTTGGTTGGTTTCCGTTAATTGTGGTAACTTTCAAAGCATGAGCTTCCATTAAATATTTTTTGAGTAATTTAATGTCGCGCATTTGGGCATTGTTACCATAAATGATTCAAGCATGTTTTGGTCGACGAATGTTATTGACTAACAAATCGCTTAAATGATTAAGCACCGTCACCATGTTATAGTCGGAAACCACAATTTTTTTGTCGACAATTCCAATAAAATGGTTCTTTTTAACTTGAATATGAGAGTAATCAATTGGTTTACTAGAAGTTGACACTTTTCCGACCACCATATTTTCAATGGTGCTGTTGATGTTTGCAATATTAGACTTCATATCTTGGATGGGGTCAAAAGTCAAACAAGTTAGATAGGAAGTAGCAATATTACCAGCATTGATAATTTGAACATTAATTTCGTTTGCCACTAATGCCGCTGCTTCTTTAGCCGCTAGAATTGTGTTCGAATCATCTAACACAATAATGATATTGGCGGTGTGGGCTTCACGAATTTTATCAATAAACTCTTGGACAGATGGATTGCCAGTAATTTCGGTATTAATGGTGTAAGGCATGTTAAATTCAGAACTATAAATTTTAGCGATGGTGGCGGATGGTACGGTTGCAATGATTTTAGGATCGGATGGTAACTGGCGGTGTGTTTTAACTTGATCTTGTAACTTTTCTAGAGTGGTGCCTGGGTTTCGCTCTAAAAATTGTAAAGTCATATTTTCAATTTTGACTTTATTAAATTCACCATATTGGGCACCTATTTTCAATACTTGGTATGGGTGAATGGTATGGATATGAAGTTTGACAATATCGCCGTCCATTACCACCGCCATGGAATCACCAATCTTAGCTAATTGTTTTTTAAAAGATTTCATGTTGAAATCTTTTTTATCGGACTGTTTTAGGGTGACACGTGCCTTTAAAGTCATAATAAATTCGCAACAATAACCAAAACCTACATTGGTATCTTCTAATGCATCAATGAAAGATTTTTTGGCTTTGATTTTAGTTAATGGGATTATTTTTGGACTATTCAAAGTGGTGTTTTTATTCATCCCAACTAACATTCCATCAAAAAAACGACAAAGCCCATAACCCCCAGAATCGACAACCCCAGCCTCTTTTAGTTCGTGTAACATCTCGGGTGTTTGTAATAAAATTTTTTGAGCTTCATCGCAAGCGGTTTTCATTACCTCTTCAATTGTTTTAAAATGGTGTTTCTGCAGTAATTTTTCAGCTGTAATCCGAATCACAGTAAGAATTGTTCCTTCCACTGGGGTAGCGACAGCAGCATAAGCAGTATTTTTTGCAGCGGTAAAGGCATTAATGAAATCCACGATACCAATTTCGTTATTACCTTCTTTTAACACCGAAGTAAAACCTTTGATAATTTGGGAAAAAATTACCCCTGAGTTACCACGAGCGTTCATTAATAATCCCCGTGAAAAGTGTTTTCCTAATAAATGGATATCAGTGTAATCAATGTTATTAATAGTTTCAATTGCTCCGTTAATGGTAATCATCATGTTAGTTCCAGTATCGCCATCGGGAACAGGGAAAACATTTAATTCATTAATGTATTCATGTTCACTTTCAATTGCTTTCCCACCAGCAATAAGCATTTCTTTCAATTTAGCTGCATTTATAGTTAACATATCATTCCTCTTCCTATCCACATACTTTAACATTAACAATGATGGTGTATAGATCAAACATTTTTTTAATGTTAAAGTATACGGCATCTTGAATTTTACGAGCAACTTGATAAACGTTTGCGATATATGGTAAAGGCTTGAAGGCGATATTTAAAATCGTGTGAGTGTCATTAATCTCAACGTTAAAATCGCTGTGAATATTAACTCCCGGAATTTTCGCTACAATATTGACTACTAAGCGTAAAACAAGACTTTCGTCATAATTAATGCGACTAACTTTGGCCATGCAGTAGATTATAATCTATGTAATTATGTTGAGAATGGGTAAAGTTTTGTTAACTAATCTCGAGTCTATTTCCATAAAACACTAGAATTCCAAAAAAATCTTACACTTTCGCTTACACTTTTAATCACTACCGTGCCGAAACCGTCGTCGCTGTCCAATTACTATTTTAAACTGGTAAAAATTGTGGAGAGGTGGGTTGTAATAAATGACGGCA
>JAITJR010000109.1 GCA_031278855.1 Mycoplasmataceae bacterium
ACGCATGAACAACAAACTTTTTGAGATTATTTAGATCAAGTTTGGACAGTGATGCAACAAGCGATCGAAAATGGTTTGAACCAAACTGAACTATTACCAGGTAAATTAAAATTAAAACGCAAAGCGAGAGTTTTATTCAATGTATCTGAACGAAAATTAAAAAGTAAACATATTGATCAGAATCAAAGTCGTTTAATGGCATATGCTTTTGCTGTAAGTGAAGCAAACGCTAGTGGCGGTATTGTTGTGACTGCCCCTACTTGTGGGTCGTGTGGTGTTTTACCTGCTGTTTTACGATACAGCCAAGAATTATTAAAATTAAAAAAACAAAAAATTATTGAAGGCTTAGCCATTGCTGGTTTAGTGGGTAACATCGCTAGAACGAATGGTTCCATTGCTGGAGCAGAAGCTGGTTGTCAAGCTGAAATAGGTGTTGCTTGCGCTATGGCAGCAGCAGCATTTGCTTATTTTTTAAAATTGTCGAATATTCAAATTTTTAATGCAGCAGTGAGTGCGTTGGAACATCATTTGGGATTAACATGTGATCCAGTTTTGGGATATGTTCAATCGCCATGCATCGAACGTAATGCATTGGCAGCAATTCGAGCGATTAATGCCGCTACTTTAGCATCGTTAACAACTGAAAGTAAAATTTTTAATTTTGATGATATTGTGGAAGCAATGTTAACTACTGGGCGGGCACTTAATCCTGGTTATCGCGAAACATCAACGGCGGGATTAGCGGATATTTATAACAAAAAAATTAATGCCAAATTTAAAGCTAAATTCGACATTAAAGTGTCTTAATTTATTATTTAGTAGTAATAACTTCCACTTTGGTTTTATTATCACCAAAATGTAAATACTTGACTTTTCCTGCTACTTTAGCGAACAAAGTATGATCTTTACCTTGACCGACATTCTTACCAGGATAAATCTTATTACCTCTTTGACGGTAAATAATCATCCCAGCTTTAGTAAATTGACCATCCCCTAATTTGGCTCCCAAATATTTAGGATTAGAATCGCGTCCGTTCTTAGTGGAGCCCACTCCTTTTTTACTTGCCATATTATTGTTTAATCTCCTTTACAATTAATTTTGTGTACGGTTGACGGTGACCTTGTCGTTTTGTGTGGTGCTTTTGACTAATATGTTTAATGATATGTATTTTTTCACGTTTGCCTTGTTTTTGAATCTCACAAACAACTTTGGCATTGGCCAAGTAAGGTGCCCCAATTGTTTGATCAATCATTAATACTTTATCAAATTCAACTTTATCACTGACTCTACCATCGATCTTTTCGGTATAAATAATGTCATTGATATTTACTTTATATTGTTTTCCACCAGTTTCAAATATTGCAAACATATGGATTTTCCTCCTACAATCTTAGACTCGTCTTGTTGGTATACATTCAAGTAATTTATTGACCAGTTATGAACGGTTGAAGCTGTACGATTATTTACAGCAAACAATATATTACCATATTAACGGGTTATTATGAATTATTTTTCGTAACTATTCACCAGTAGGATGTTTGGGAAGATGTGTCAAATTCAGATTGTAATGTATTTGCGCCTCCAGAATAGGCATTTAAAATAGCATCTTTTTAATTCGGTTAATAAATAGATTAATTTAATTTATTTTCGTTCCGATAAATATTCGTTGCGTTTATTTTGTTGTTTATTGTAGGGGTGCATGGGGAGAAATATAGTCCAATGTTGTGTATTCTAATATATAATTACCACTCAATTTTATGGCTAAACAACACGGATTATATCGACTAAATATATTTGCTCCTTATCGTCGTCTGTTAAAGAAAGCTCGTCGAATCGCCAATCAAACAGAAGCACTAAAAGACAAGTATCGTAAAATGTCTAATCAAGATTTGTCAAAAATGACTGCTTATTTTTTGGACGAGCTTAAGCAAGGTAAAGCACTTAATGATATTATGCCTGAAGTTTTTGCAGCAGCACGAGAAGCCTGTTATCGAGTTCACAAGATATTTGCTTATAAGGTACAAATTGTCGGTGCTGCCATTGTGCACTTCGGTGATTTTGCTGAAATGTATACTGGCGAAGGAAAAACCTTAACGCTAGTTATTGTCGCCTATTTAAATGCATTAGCAAAACAGGGTGTACATATTGTTACCGTCAATGAATATTTAGTACAACGTGATGCCAAATTTTGTGCTCAAGCACTTAACCCATTAAATGTGACGGTTGGTTATAATGTCGCTAGTTTAACGCCAGATCAAAAACGTAAAATGTTTGCTTGTGATATTATCTACACAACTAACTCTGAATTAGGTTTTGATTACTTAAGAGACAACATGGTGCAAAATTATGACGATAAAGTTATTCGTGGTCTGAATTTTGCCATTGTTGACGAAGGTGACTCTATTCTGATTGATGAAGCTAGAACTCCTTTAATTATTTCTGGTCAACCCAAACGAGATGTTTCGATGTACATTGAAGTTGATCAGTTTGTTAAAACTTTAAAACCAGAAGATTATAAGATTGATCCTGAAAGTAACTCAATCACTCTAACGGATTCAGGTGTTAAAAAAACTGAAGCCAAATACAGCTTGAAAAATTTATACGCTATTGAGAACTCTGATTTAATTCATAAAATTAAAAACGCTCTGATGGCCAATTATATTTTTGAATTGGGTGTCGAGTATATTGTTCATGATGATAAAATCCTGTTGGTTGATCAATTTACAGGACGTA
Organism: Mycoplasmataceae bacterium; assembly: GCA_031278855.1. Lineage (GTDB taxonomy): Bacteria > Bacillota_I > Bacilli_A > Mycoplasmatales > Mycoplasmoidaceae > Malacoplasma_A. Next base: position 2,735 of record JAITJR010000109.1, read on the forward strand.
TTCTTGAAGGGCGTAGTTATAACGCTGGATTACACCAAGCCATTCAAGCTAAAGAATATGTGAAAATCGAACCAGAGAATGTAATTGTTGCTACCATTACATATCAATCGTTTTTTCGTTTGTATCGTAAATTAGCGGGAGTTTCAGGAACAGCAATGACTGAAGCTGAAGAATTTTTGAAAATTTATAACATGGTGGTTGTTCCCATCCCTACCAATAAACCTAACATCCGTAAGGATCACAATGACTATGTCTTTGCCAATAAAATCAGTAAATGACATCACGTTGTGGCTGAAATTGAAACCATCCATAAAACTGGTCAACCGATATTAGTTGGTACAGCTTCTGTCGAAGATTCCGAAGAATTAGTTAAATATTTAAAAAACAAAGGCTTAAGATTTGAATTATTAAATGCTAAAAATCATGCTCGGGAAGCTGAAATAGTTGCTTTAGCTGGTCAAAAAGGAGCGATTACTATCTCTACTAACATGGCTGGCCGAGGAACTGATATAAAGTTAGGTGAAGGCGTTGCTAAACTAGGTGGGTTATACGTGATTGGTACTGAGCGACATGAATCACGAAGAATTGATAATCAATTACGTGGCCGTTGTGGGCGACAGGGAGACATGGGGATAACACGTTTTTTCATCTCCCTACAGGATACTTTATTCAGACGATTTGCAACTGAAAAAATCGATAAATCAAACGAAAAGATTGACGATGATTACTTTGATTCTTGATTTTTTACAAGGTTATTAAATTCAACACAAAAGAAAGTGGAAGGATTTAACTTCGATACACGTAAAAACTTAATTGACTACGATAGCGTTTTAAGCAATCAACGTGAGTTAGTCTACAAGCAACGAGATCAAATTTTAAGAAACTTAGATAACTTACGTATTCTTAAAAATATGGGGGCTGTAGTTGCTAAAGATATCGTTAACCTATTTAAATTACCCACTAACGAATTGTATGTTGATGGGGTCAAATTAACTCAAGCATTAAATGCCAAAATTTTTAATGCTAATCTTATTAGTCCTGATGTATTTGAAACCAAAAGTATTGCTGATGCAATTAAAATTGTTACTCAAATCATTGATTTGAGTATTGAAACTAGAATGCAAATGCTGGGTGATAATGCCAAGAATATCACTAAAACAATGATGATTCAAAATCTTGACTTCCAATGAACTAATCATCTTGACCGCATTACGAAAATACGTGAAGGTGTTTCTTTGCGGTCACTTGAACAACGTTCACCGTTAAATATTTATGTTGAAGAAGCAGATTGATACTTTAATGAAATGCGTAAAAATGTTGCCCACCAAATCATCATTTCAATCCATCGTTTATACATTCCTAAAATCAACGAGGAATTACACAATAATTTAGCGAAAATTTTACCTGAAATTAGTGCACAGGATGCACCAACTAAATTACCTGATCAGAATATTGCCAATATTCTTAAAGCTCAACCGAATTTAAAAATTGATGTTAGCCCCAAATTACCAAAAGATCGTCCTTATGTACCTGGATCGCAAAGAGCAGTAGATGCCAAAGCACAATTACTAGAAAAAATGCATGAAGCCCAAAAAAGAAAAAATTCAGATGAAAAATAATGATCTCATTTTGAATTTTCTTAAATTACAAGGTTTTTCTGGTCAAAAATTAAAGTCAGAATACACTAAACTTAAGAAAAATAAAATAACCTTAGATCAGTTAATTAGTAAATTTATCGAAATGGCTGATGCTAATCCTAATGCCGTTAGTTGTAATAAATGCATAAAAAATAATTAAGAGAAAAGATAATAGTAAGTTGATGTAAACAATCGTTTAAATTAAGTTTTGCTCAGCAAATTAATGCAATGCTTAATGATTGTTGTAAAACTTATATTTAAAATTCTAGAAATTTATATTTGTCTGAATTATAGAAATTGACGGGTTCTTTGTGTTTTTCAAACACTGTAGAAATTCAATCGCCGTTTTCTTCTTCTAATATGACTACCATGATTTGGTTAGTAATACTTGCAATCTCTGAATAAACTTTTTTGATTGATTCAACCTTGTCTTTATAATCTTCGTGTGAAATGACTACATCTTGGCGTCTTCCTTTGTAACTTTTAACTTCAATAAGATATTTTTTATCATCTTTAATCACAAAAAAATCTGGATGCTGTTTAGAAATCAAATAATTACCTTTTTGTCTCAAAAAATATTCAAAGCAAATTTTTGATCCATTAAAATAATTTTTCCCTCATAAATTCAAATTCATTTCCGATAGATCTTTTGCTACTATTTTTTCGGCAAGACTTTCAAACGAATATCTTTTATCAGATTTAGAATCGCAATGCTCCCAATTTCATTTATCAATATCAATTTGATCAGAATCCTTCCTGTAGAAAGTAATGTCTTGCAAACCAAATTCTCCAGCAATCTCTAAATTATTTTTGTAATCAACAACAAATGATTTCTTATTTAACATTTCAACATTCATACACAGTTCAATTCATTCATCTTTTGTAATATCGTTAAGTTCTTTTTTTATATTGCCATCCAATTTATTTCAATTTTCCATTAATTCGAATATGTTCTTTGGCGTTTGATCATATTTTTTGATGCTTAAATCATCTAGATTTCTTAATACATTAGGAATTTTATTTTTTAATTTAGTTGTGGATATCTTTATATCTTTTATTTTTTTAACAAATTTTACAGACCTAGTGCCTTGTTGCTCTACACCGTTTATATAAGCAATCATTAGTTTATTTTGTAAATCTTTATTTAATAAATCTCAATCTTTGAGTTTTGGATTTCTTCTAATCCGCCCGATTACTTGTTCATCCAAAGTGTCGCTTTGTGTATCTCTGATTTGCAATAAATAACATGCCCTTGGTATATCTACACCAACGTTAATCGCTAACTTGAAAATAATAACATCAATATTACTTTTTTCATTTCTAACATAACTTCACGCTTTTTCTCGATTAGATCTCTTTAATTCATTAATCTTATCGTTTGAGTCGTAACCATCTTTGTCACGATAGTATCATAAGATACCTTTTTGATTTAATAGTTCAGTAATTGTTTCTTTTTGCAATGACCCCATTCGTGAATTATTAATTTGAATAATTAATGCTGGATTAATACCAGATGGTTTGTAATCTTCTTTAATTTTTAAAAAATCATTTCATGCTTGTTCAACTTTTTTCTCTACATAAGATTTCATTTCAGAAGGATTATTAGTGGTTGGAAAAATTGGATCATCTTTATGTACAACTTTCTTAGATTTAATTAATTGTATTTGCTCACAATCTTCTTCTAAAAGTTCAACATATCTTTCTGGTTTTAACTGTTCCTTTCTAGGCGTTGCTGAAAAACCATAAATTCGATCAAATTCATTAACATAAGGTTTAATATTGGAATGAGATTCGTGGCATTCATCAATGATTAAAAACTTGACATTTTCTTTTGTTTTGTATGTCAAAAAATCTTTTAACGGGATTTTAATAAGTCCTTTCTCTTTATTTAAATCCCTTGGTAAAAAATAAACATTGTAATTAGTAGGTATTACTAAACTTTCTTGCGACGTTTTATCTGTAGTGATTAAATATGGATTAACATTAGAAAAATTATATCTTTTGATTGAATCATATCCCTGCTTGGCAAGAGAACCTTTTGACAAAGATTGATAAATTATTTTTGCATTAGGATATCTGGTAAGCAATTTATTTATTAGATATCCTTGCATATAAGTTTTACCAGAACCAGTCGGGGCTTTTAAAATATATTCTTTTTCACCTTCAACCTCAGTTAATGCAAGAAGCTCATCAACTTTTATTTCTTGAATGAACTTGACTTTTTCCAACATCTTATTTTAATCCTTTACTACAAACTTTAAAGTTATCACAAACTCATTCTATATTTTGAATATTTGTTTTAAACTTTGGTAAGTCATAGTCTGTCTCATTGATCTTATCAAGCAAACAATTATCATCAGTATAAATAGATGCCTCTTCAATTTTGTAAATATC
>JAITJR010000033.1 GCA_031278855.1 Mycoplasmataceae bacterium
TAAATGATAAAAGCCAAATTAGCAATTGCAAATATTAATTGTACTTTGATAACAATATGCTTAAAAGTACGTTCCTTAACTACTTTAACAATATTGAAAACAGCCGCTAAAGTTAAGGCGATTGCTCCTACGAAACCAATCCCAATAAAAATCCACAATGTATGATTAAATGTCGCTGTTGCCATAATTCCCTTAAGTATTTTTATAAGATTGTAGCATTATTATCCCCAAATAAAATACAATAAAATAACTGCAACTAATAAGCGGTGGTCAATTAGAAATGGGAATGACAGTATTGCTTGTCCAACTAGCGTTGATGATGAAATTAATTCCGACAACTAATGCATGTTGAATGACTCCTATTCATATTATTCAAAATGTCATTAAAAAATATATAAAAACGAAAGCAAAAACATAGCTTAAAGCAAATGAGTTAAAAATTGCTCATAAACTTATCTGTTGTTGCATATAAACTATAAATGGTAAGCTTACTAAGGTTGCCGCAATACTAATGAATAGTTTTTCTAATAAAACGTTATGAATATTTAGGCGATAAATCAAGATGATAACCAATGTGCATAAATAGCTCATGCAAAACCCCACATTAAACACACAAGTTGGCGCCAATGAAACGGAAATCAATCCAGCGATTGCTAATACATCAATGCGATTTTTTAATTTTTTACTAAAAATTAATCCCACTAAAAACATTAATAATACTCTAGTGACACTAATTGCAAAATTAAGTAAATAACAATAGAATGTAATCAACAGAATATTGACCACATTGGCTCACCGCGGAGATCTACGTAAAATAAACGTTACCCCACGTTTGAGAATACTAATATGAAAACCGCTAACGACAATCAGGTAAACAACGGATAAATCTTTCATATGATAATAAGTAGTGTTAGCAGGGTAGTCTTTGATATTGAACAGAATTAAATTAATAAAACTGCTCGTGGTTTTATCATAACTATTGCTAACATAATTTTGTACATGATCACGAACGGAGAAATGTAATAATCGATCTAATCCACTTCCTAGGTGTTGTCATAAGTTGATATTATGGCAACAAACACCGATGATAACTAACACGATTACGATAAGTGCATAAACTAGTATTTGTTTTAAAGTTAAGTGATTATTTAATAAATAGATGATTGGAATCAAAAGTAATAAAAAATATCAATAATTAGCATAAATCGCAAATCACAATATCGCCACTAACATCAAAGGAACGATCAAATGATGTGTTTTGTTACAATGATTAATTAACATCAGTAGGCCTACCTACTATGTAATAGACAAAAAAATTATTTTTTGCTTTTTAAATTTTGATAGATAGTTAGATTCTTTTGATACTGCGATTGATATTCTTGGTATTTTCGTTGTTCTTCATCAATTTTATTTTGGGGAGCTTTTGCTAGAAATTGTTTGTTGGACAAAATTTTTTGTGAACGTTGAATTTCGCTTTCTAAACGTTTTAACTCGCTGTTAATTTTCGTTAATTGTGCACTAGGATCAATGAAATCAGCAGTATATTCAATGGTTAGATTTTCAATTACCACTACCGTTGCTTGCTTGTCAATTCGTTTATTACTAATGTTATTAACCTTAATATTAAATGGTCCTAAAATATTATTAATTTCTAATAAATTAATAGGATCATCAGTAATTAAATTAAGCGAAAATAATTGGTTTTGCTTAATGCCATGTTTAATTCTTAATTCCCGTACAAAATCATAGATACTACTAAAAATTTGCAACAATCTTTGGTTACCAATATTAGTTGTGAAACGAATTGATTTCGGTCATGTCTCTAACATGATGGAAATTTGATCATGATACATATCGCCATAAATAAATTCTGATACAAAAGGAGCAAACGGATGTATCATGATCAAAATATTTTTAAAGATTAATCTAGCGGTTTGAATGGTCTGTCCATAAGTTTGCTCTTGCTTTAAAAGTGGTTTGATAAATTCTAAGTAATGATTACAAAAATCTTGTCAAATAAAATCTTCTAAATACTTATAACCAACCACAAAATTATATTTATTCATGTTAGCAGTTACTTGCTTGATAGCCATATTAAAACGTTGCATAATTCAACTATTAATTGGGTTAAGTTTTTTTTCGATTTTATTAGCAGTTAAATTAAATTGCTTCAAAAAAACATGAGCATTCCATAATTTATTCACAAAATTTCATCGATATTGAATTTTTTCTTCAGAAAATCGCAAGTCTTCACCCACCGTAGCGGTTGACACCAAAAACATCCGCAAAGCATCAGCTCCGTGTTCATCAATTACTTTCATCGGATCAATACCATTATTTAAACTCTTGGACATTTTACGATTGAGTTCATCACGAATTAGTCCATGAAACAAAATGTGTTTTAGTGGGAGCTGATGCGAAATATGACCACATTGAAAAAACATTCGTGCCACCCAGAAAAATAAAATATCATATCCAGTTACCAACATGTCAATTGGATAAAAATCTTGTAATTGATGCTGTGAAGTTAAGGCAATTGGTCACAAACCCGAACTAAATCATGTATCTAACACATCTTTATCTTGGGTTCATCCAGTAATGTTTGGTGGTGGTTGACCCACCACAATCTCATCACCTTTGTATCATACTGGCACACGATGGCCTCACAACAATTGTCGCGTAATACATCAATCTTGTACATTGTTTAACCATTTATCCATGGTTTTTTTAAAACGGGGCGGGATGAAAACTGGTTTAGATTTAGCCATCATTTTAATGGCTTGTTTGGCTAATGGCGTCATTTTGACAAACCATTGTTTGGACAACAATGGTTCAATTATTTCGCCACTTCGCTCACTATAACCCGTTTCATTTTTATATTCTTCAATTTTAATAACCAACCCATTTTCCTGCATTTCTTGGACGATGGCATCACGAGCAATTAAACGATCAATGCCAGTATATGCATTGTTAATTGAACGAGCATTTTCATTCAACGTTCCGTCTTCATTCATCACCGATTGATAATCATTAATATGATGTTTAATAGCTAACTGGTAGTCATTGAAATCGTGAGCCGGAGTACATTTCATCGCTCCAGTTCCAAATTCGATATTTACATAACTATCCCCATATACTTTTAAACTTTGACCATTAATGGGATTAATCACTGTTTTATTAATATATTTACGATAGCGTTTGTCTCGAGGATTTACAAAAACCGCAACATCCACAAACATGGTTTCTGGTCGGGTGGTAGCGACTTCAATGTATTGATCGGTATTTGCAATCATGTATTTAAAATAATACATTTTAGTGGCGTTCTCGCGATAAATCACTTCCATATCGCTCACAGCAGTCTTTAAAGAAACATCCCAATTAACTAACTTGTAAGCACGATAGATTAGTTTTTGATTATATAAACTCTTAAAAGTTTGAGCAACCAATTTAGCCACATGCTCGTCTAGAGAATAAACTTCATGTTTGTAGGCTAAAGCTAATCCTAATTTTGCTCACTGTTTATGAATGTAGTTGGCCTGATCTTTAGATCAAGTAAATAATTGTTCAAGAAATTGTTCATCAGTCCAAGTACTACGGTTGAGGCCTTTTTCTTTCAATATTTTTTCAAACTTGGTTTGGGTAGCAATACCAGCATGATCTGTCCCCGGAATCCAAATCGTACGAAACCCCTGTAATTTCTTATAACGAATGATGGTATCTTGCAAAGCACCATCTCAAGCATGTCCTAAATGTAGATGCCCTGTAATATTTGGTGGTGGTAAAATAATGGCATAATTTGGGGATTGTTTATTTTTTGCAATCGGTTCAAATAAATTATGCTTTATTCAAAAATCATATAAATTTTGTTCGACAAATTTATGGTCGTATATAACAGCTTTTGCCATGGTTCAATTATACTTAATCAAGGATTAATAAAAAGTTATTCACTTGTAAATACGGGATGATTATGTTTTTAATTACCTTTAAATGTTGCGGACGCACATATCGTAAGCAATCGTTCAAAATGATGAATTTGTCTTTAAGTAACATTGTTGCTAAAATATTTAGTAGTGTTTGCTCGTAGATGTCAGCAAGTTTTACTGATGTTAAATTAATGTTGAACGCTCGCATAATTTGTAAAAAAACGGCATTATTCTGATCAAGATGCTGAAAAATTCAACTTCGATCAATTTTAGTATCGTGATTGATTACAAATAATTGGCGTAAATAACTTTTATAGTCGAAACTATCAATTGGTACACCGTTAATTAATAATTTACCGTTGGTTTTCTCTAGAAATAAAGCATTGGTTAATTGTTGATCTTGTTGATAGACATGCCCCGATAATAATGCTTTACCATCAAAAGTAATTTCCTTAATTTTATCCAAAGCATTATTACCTTTACTTTCGTAATTACCTAACATGATGAAATTCTTGTAAATCGCACTCATTTGGACGTATTCAATTCTTTTAGTAACAAATTCGCAAATTCCATTGAACGCTCCGCTCATCATGCTTACTAGACTAATTAAAAAAGTAAGCTGTCCAATATTAATATTTTGATATTCCACAATTAGGTAACATCCCACCATAATTAAAACTAAGTAAATAATGTTATGAACCATTCCTTCAAAGAAATTAAATGCTCCATTAAATTTTGCTTGCATTAAGTAAATACGTTGAAAATCAGTATAGTTTTGTTCAAGCTGATGACTTAATTCATTTTTTAATAAGTAGTTATGTTGGGTTCTAAAATAATCAATGAAACGATGACTAATGCCATTGTTAATTCGCTGATTTTCTAAACCAATTTTAGTCATATGCTTGCGGTAATAATATTGAACAGTATTAAAACCAATCGCTAAAATAATTGCGATGAATGTAATACATAAAAACCAGGGATTAATTACCGCAATAATGCAAGTAATCGTAATGACTAAAATACAATTTGAACATAAAGCTGATACTTCCATTACGATAAAAATCGTAATGGATTGCATCGCTGTATCAATGAGATAAAGATAATTACTATCCACTTTATGAAAGAAAGTACAATTTTTATTATTTAAAGCATTAATTAACTGTCGACTCAAAAAATGAAAATTAATTTTAAAATGCTTGGCACTATACAAAGTTAATGTGTAATGCATTAATGCTTCTAATAAAAAGAATAACCCAAATATCAACATAATAATTAACCCATTTTTAATGGATTTGCTCGCAATAGCATGATTAATCATAATATTGAAATAATCTGCGGTTATTGCCCCAACGGCAATAATAACTATTTGCATCAATAAGCTAAAAAGTAAATACTTTCAGTCCAAACTGCGTCACAAATCTAATTTTGGCAAGCGATCAATATTAATTTTGGTACTACTTTTACTAATTAGCATTACTATGCCCACAAATTTCTCGGCAAAATCTTTTAAATTAGTACGGTAATTACCATCCGCCGAATCATAAATTTCAATTTGATGTTTATGTTTACGAACAATAACATAATGTAGTCCATTGCCCTTTTTAATCGGGCAAACCATGTATTCGCTATTTTTTAGGTTATTAAATTCTGCTCATGTTAGTTGGTAAGTTTCAACAAAAATGCCGTATTGTTGGGCCAAATATTCGAAATTAAAGATAGATAACCCTTCTTCGGTTATATTCGCATCATTTAAAATAGCCAATTTATCAGCTTTGTGATAAAAATGGTGTACCAAACTATTAATCACACATACACCACATTCATTCGGATTGGTTTGTACGGTTACTTCCATACATATTAATAGACAAAAAAATAAAATATGACTACTAGATTAAATAACTATTAGCTTTAATTTAAAGCCATTGCAATGTTACTCTATTTTAAAATAAGCATTATTGAGCTTTGCTAAATA
>JAITJR010000070.1 GCA_031278855.1 Mycoplasmataceae bacterium
GCCTTAACTTTAGCGGCTGTTTTCAATATTGTTAAAGTAGTTAAGGAACGTACTTTTAAGCATATTGTTATCAAAGTACAATTAATATTTGCAATTGCTAATTTGGCTTTTATCATTTATGCTTTAGGTATTTCAATTGAAAATGATGCGTCGTTAACCTTTTGGAATAGTGCCCCCACCTGAATTGGTAATATGATTCCTTTTGTATTGAATGCTATCTTAGTTATTGGTAGAGTTATCGAAATAAAACGCACTCACCGTCGTCAAGAGATTCGTGAGGAGATGAAGTAGTTAAAATGATTCATTTGTGATACGGCGAAGATAAGAACACAATTAATTATGAATTACATCGGTTAATTGCATATCATGCTCCAACGCCATTGCATCACGTATACTTTGACAACAACCACCAGGAAGTGATTGATGCCGTATGTCAAATTGATTTATTTCATGAGCAAAGAATATTTGTTATTCATGATGCAACCTTCTTATTAGGTTCTAATGCTCAAGATTTGTTGTTGACAAAAAAATTAGGGTCATTAACTCAAGAACTATACTTGTTAGTTGTTACCAAGAAAAGTTCATTTAATCAACATACAAAAGAACTAGATGTCAAAAAAATTCATAAATTTACTCTTGCGACTAAACGGGCGCTAATTAATAATCTTTTGAAAGCCGAAGGAGTTAGTTTTGTTAATAGTGAAATTCAGACTGAATTTGAGAATATCATTAATAATGATCCGTTTATGATCGAGAGTGAACTTAACAAGTTAATGTTAATTGCGGAAAACAAAGTGATCACTAAAACTATGGTAGATCAGGCCATTAGTGATTCGACTGAACTAAATATTTTTAAACTGACTAATCATTTGCTATGTGGCGATAAAAAAAGGTTGCTCCAACTTTTTGATAAATTAATTATGCTTAAATATCAACCGATTGAATTAATGCAAGTTATGGCCTCACAATTATTTAATTTAAAATTATTTAAATTAGCGATGATTGAACGTTATACACAAAGCGAGATTGAGCAACAGTTAAAGATTAATAAATTTATGCAATTTGCTAATCGCGACATATTAAAACATACTAGTGTTGATAAATTAAATCAAGTCATTAATGAATTAACATTATTGGACTATAATATCAAACACGGTTTAATTAATCCTTATTTAGGATTAAAATTAATGCTGAGTAAGTAATTCATATGGCGATCGATCTTAAAATAGAACAACGTAAAATTGTCAAAAATCTTGAGGCAATTTTTAATGCTCCATCAATGAAAAACGCTTTATTACAAAGCAATTTGCAATCTATTATTGAAAAACAATTTAATATATTAGCTTATTTAGAAAAAAAGCATAAAAATAAAATAATTAAATCTGATAAATTGTTAGTTACTTACAATCAATTAGCCAACAAACATTTTACGATTGATCAAAATGTGAGCTTTGAAGATGATGAAATTTTAGTAGATGACATCAATTATTTAAATATATACATCCGTAATATTTATAAAATTGATTTAGATTCTTTGGCAGCAGGTAAAGAAGTAAAAATTGCTACTCCAACTGTTAGTGAAGCTGTGCCACAACAGACGGTTGCTGCTAATCCGTTTCCATTTATGATGCCTGGTATGGCTAGTAATTTGCCCAACGAACAAAATCCGATGTATACCGCAATGGCCAATGCTCGTATTCAGCAAGAATCAATGCAAGGGAAAGTTTATTTATTTAAAACTAAACCTAAATATATGCCATTATTAAAATGGATTATTTCCGTTCTATTGTTATTATTTTGTTTTGCATCCTTATTTGTGGCGATTGGCATGATTTGTGCTAGTGGCTCTGCGAAATTAGATGGGAATACGGTCGATGTATTGACAGCTTTACCGTATTTTTTATTAGGGTTAGGTTCTTTTTTTATTTGTTATCGTACGGTAGCACCATTAATTAAAAATGAAAAAAACGAAAATCGTTTATACGCTTTTAATTGGCAATTGTATTTAATGTTAGGTATTTTATTTTTATTCTTACTAATTTTTGGGGGAGCGATTGGGGTAGACTTATTTATTTTTAGACCCAATCGGACACCATGACCTGCAGTTGATAGTAGTTCAACCAAAGAATTTGGCTTATGAGCGTGATTTATTGGTTATGTTCTTTTAATTGTGAGTGCTGTTTTATTAGTCGCAGTGATTGTGTTTGCTGCCGTTAAAAGTCCTAAAGTTGATACGGAGCGGCTTAATGCTTTAATGCGTCAATACATTGAAGAGTCTGTCAAGGCGCCACCGCCTATACCGCCTGGTAGTCAATAAAGACGAAAGTAAAATATAAATATATGATTATGTCGGATCACTTGCAACGTAGACGTAAGAACATTATTAGATTTTTCTTTCCACTCCATCCACTGAAAGTATTTCATTCAACTAAGTTAATGTTTCTTTTAGCTTTGATGTTTGCCATGCGGGTGGTATTGCAAATGATTGCAATTCCCATCCCAGGTTTTGTCCTTAGTTTTTCATTTTCTTATGTGCCCGTCATGTTAATTGGCTGATATTTTGGTCCAATTTATGGGTTAATTTGTGGAGCAGTTACTGATACCTTAGTATTTTTTATATTTCCAGGTGGTTTATGGTTCTGAATGTATGCAATTCAAGAGCCGTTTTTAGGTTTAATCGCTGGTTTATTTGCTTCGTGATGCGTTTATCGTCGCAATAATCCGAAGACGAGATTAGGGGTTGATATTGTTATTCAACAGATTGTATATATTTTGTTTGCAGTAACTTGTTACACTATTTTAATCATGTGGCTATCAAAGAGTGCGACTTATCAAACAGAAGCTTACACTATTTATCGTTGATTATCGTTAGGTTTAATTACAGCATTCTTTATCTTGATTGAAACTTTTACTTTTTACAATGTGATTGTGAATCGTCAGAATAAAAAGCGTAATGTTACTTTTATATATACACTTATTTTAGTAGCTTGTAATACCCTGATTTTATCCTTTATGTTAGGACCAATTTCCAATGTGTCATACTTGGAGTATTTAAACGGGAGTCCACCTAATGCCTGAGTTAAATACGGAGCAGTTTATTATCTTATTCCGCGAGTTATTGTACAAAGCATCAAAACACCATTAGAAGCATTGCTACTAACTTCGTTAGTTTTAGCAATTGATCCAGCCATTAATCGTGTACTAAGTAATGTGAACAATCGCTGAGATACTTTAAGTACCAAGAGCTAATTTACGACCATGATAACATTTAATGCCAGTGGCTTTAGCAATTTCTTGATAGTTGTGGTCAGTAACGCTACCACCTACAATTAATTGGATCCGCTGGTCAGCATATGTTGCTAAAGCTTTGAGTTGCACTAAATTATTAGTAGCTGGTCCCTGTTTGCCACCTTTGGTTAGAATACGAGTAATGCCAAGACGAACTAGAGTATCAATGCCTTGCTTGGGATTATCCAATTCATCAAAAGCCATGTGAAAAATTGTTTCTTTATGGTTGGTTACTTTCAGTAATTGCTTGATTGTTTTTTCATCAATCATATTCTTTTTAAGAAAACCAAATACAAATCCTGCTACGTTTGTTTTAGCATATCGTTTGATAATCTTTTTAAGTTTCATAGTATTTCATCAACTAGAGGTATAGTCTGGGCGATTACGAACCATCATCATTACTTTTAATTGATGATCTAGAGCATATTGTACCAAATTATCATCAGGTGTAAAACCACCCAATGCTAATTGCGAACATAATTCGATTTGATCAGCTTTATGTAGAATTGCATTATCGATTTGTTCCTTAGTTTCGACACAGGCTTCTTTAATTAATTTGTTAGTTTTTGATGTTGACATAGTTGAAGATTATCATGTAACTTTTTTAAATAATTTTAGAATTTGAAATATCATAATATTTTTCAAAAAAATTAGTTAATTCTTCTATTGCTTTTTTCTTCTCTTCATTGCCACTATTTCAAGGACGTGGTTTTTTAAAAATATCTGTGATTTCGCTCCCATGTTCAATTATTTCACCCCTATCAAAACATTTGGCCATATATTTTTTAGTTTCCTTTTCATTTAATCCTAAAGATTTATTTGCGGTAATTTTCGTTAATTCTATATCTCTTTCTTCTTTGATATATCTATCTCAATTCTTTTCAATGTCATCTGATATTTCATACTTAATATCGACATTCATTCGGCTAATAAAATTTTCAATCAATTCTTTTTTGTTACGTAGTGATGGGGTTGATAAAATCTCTCTTTCTATTTTTAATTCAATATCCTTACAATTTTTAGTACGATATTCTTCAACCTGGCGTAGAATATAATGAATATCGATTTCAACTTGTTTCATTAATTCGATTTCAAAAACAATATCATCATTAATGTTCTCTTTTTCCGAGTTACTTTTTTTCTTGTATTTTTCCCATAAATCTAAATAAATAGATTGAAAATCTTGAAATTCACGATCTAAAAGAATTTGATTTTCATACTGTCTATCTTCTTTTTTAGTGCCAAAATCATCGAAGCAAACTAAGATATTTTTTAGTTTAAGTAACGAACCATATAATTTAATAAATTTCTTTTCTTTTTCTTCATCTCATTTTGATGAAGAAACTGGGTCATAATCGGCTTTTAAAGTATCGCAAAGTTCTTTATATCCATGAATGCGTTTGTTATTTTGCTCATAACCGTTAATGTATTCTAAATACGTTTTAAGAATAACTATTCCATATGCATCTTTATTACCGAATAATGCGATAGCTTCATTAGTGTTACTTTCTAAATTTCGAAAACAAACAATATTACCATATGTTTTAACGGAATTTAAAATCCTATTAGTTCTACTGTATGCTTGTAAAAGCCCGTGTAATTTTAAGTTTTTATCAACTCACAAAGTGTTTAAGGTTGTAGCATCAAATCCCGTTAGAAACATATTTACAACGATTAAAAGATCAAGTTCTTTAGACTTTATTCTTCGCGAAATATCTTTATAACCCGAGTTTAACGGATAATTTAGCAAAAAACTAGCTTAAACCCAAATATTGCTTGGGAAATCGCCATTTTTAAAAAAATTAATTTTGTAGGTAAAGTGAGCTTTATAAGAAAGTAAATG
>JAITJR010000077.1 GCA_031278855.1 Mycoplasmataceae bacterium
GAAGTCTTCGCTCGTACTTTAATGAATATGCCAGGCAATTTACTACATGCTGATCAATTTGAAAAAGAATGTCGTCGTAAATTTCAGGGTTTACAGCATGTAAAATTTTCTGTTTTGCACAAATCTGATTTAATCCGAAAAAAAATGGGACTTATTTTAGCAGTAGGTCAAGCGTCGCCTAAATACAACGAACCACGGATCATTGTGGTGGAATATCGTAATGATCATAGTAAAAAATCTTTAGCTTTAGTTGGCAAAGGTTTAATGTTTGATACTGGTGGTTTAAATTTAAAACCAGGCGAAAGTATGGCGACTATGCATATTGATATGGCAGGAGCAGCAATTACTTTGAGCACTATTTATGTGCTGGCTAAATTGAAAGTAAAAGCTAATGTTGTTGGTTTAGCAACTGTAGCTAGTAATGAAATTGGCCCGCATGCTTATCGAATTAATGATGTAATCACTTCTTATAGCGGTCATTCGGTAGAAATTCTTAATACAGATGCCGAAGGTAGATTAGCTTTAGCAGATGGTATTACTTACGCTAAAAATGATTTAAAAGCTAATACTATTATGACTGTTGCTACGTTGACAGGCGCTATTTCAATTGCCTTAGGAGAGTTATACACTGGCATTTGAGCAACAAATGATCAGCAATGGGAGATGTTAAAACAAGCTGCAAGTTCGGCTCCAGAGCTCATTTGGCGAATGCCTTTCCATAAAGTATTTAGTGATGCTATTATTGGTAATACTTTTATCGCCGACATTGCTAATATGTCTCCAGGTCGATTGGGTGGTTCTAATACGGCAGCTGAATTTTTACATTATTTTGCTGGTGATATCAATTTTATCCATGCTGATATTGCTGGTTCACACGAACTGCATAAACGTTCACTCGCAGTGATGTTGAAAACGTTGTACTACTTTGCAAAGGATTTCAAGTAATGGCTATTACTAAAGAAAAAAGAACCATTCTCATTGTAACCCTAAGCATATTCATTGTGGTTTTAATTGGCATGATTTTAACGATTGTTTATCTAGGATAAATATCATAACCATTGATACAATTTATCGATCTTATTTACGGCTATGTGAATGGTAAGCTTTTTGTAGTGGATAACTATAAAAATAAAAATCTATGCTTTTAATTGTGTTGGACGACTAGTTACTACTTTTTCTTTCGTTAATTATCGTAAATTTCTTCAATTATGATTCTAATCAATTCACTATTTCTAGCTTCTATTTCCTCAAAATTTCACTTTTCTTTATTAGCTATGTCAATTTTTGGGTTTAATGTATTTCTCCATAAAGGAGAAACCAAACTCTTTAGTTTATTTTTTTTCAATTCAAATGATAAATTACTATTTTTAGCATTTCAACTTTGAGTTAATAAACAATAATTTCCAAATTTATTTATGCTCAGTTTTACTTTTTCGATAATTTGTTCTTTAGTCAAAGAATTATTTCATGATAATAAATCATTTATTCAATTTTCTTCAAATTTATTTGGTAATACGTGTTCTAGAGTTGGGTTGTATTTAAATATTGCCCCGCCATTATCTTTTCCCAATAAATGCCATTCGATAATTTGTAATAAAGCTGTATGTGTTCAATTGGGTTTATCAATACGATTAAGTGAAGTAAATAAGTCGCCAGATTCATTCGCATATTTAACTAGACTTTGTAATACACTATTTATGATATCTTCATTAGGTTGTTGATTTAATTTTCATAGTTTACGAGCGTTTGAACATTGTTTTCAAAAATATTTTGCAGTCGTAGAGTCGCCTTGCCCTATATTAGCGTCATGTTTGATAAGTTGCTTTATAATTTCAAAAATTTTCGTTTTTACATAAATTTTAACTTCTTTTTTTACGGTTTTGAGTGTTAAATCTCCAATATCAAACATGTCGTAAAATAAGTATACATAAGGATAAATTGGAACCATTTTTTTGTTCTTAGTAATTAAACCAACAATATCATGGAGATCCATATCAATTAAGTAATCATCTTTTCTATCTGCAACAAATTTGACGGCTTTTCATATTTTTAAATATCTATGAATTGAATTAATGATTTTTTTGTAAATTGGTAAATCAATGCCATTTTGCATTTTTGACAATTCTGGGAATAATTGATCTAGAGTTTCGTGCAATTTCAAAAGATAAAAAGACAAATCATATCTACCTTGTATTTTTGGTAACTCGTTTCCAATTGCATAATGAATTAATGATATAAAAAAATCATTCATTCAATTTTGTTTTTTAGCATTATCTTCACCTGGTAATTCTGCAAGAAATTTACTATTAAATTCAACTACCACTTCTTTCTCATATTCATTTAACGTTTGTTCAGTACATAAATTAAAAATATAATTTTTAGTGATATCGAATAATTCTAAAGTTTTACCTTTTGTATTTAAATTTTCAAATATTTCCATTTCATTTTTGTTAGTCAAAGAATCTTCGTTGAATGAAATCAATGCTATCTTAAAATTCTGAGTATATGTTGAATAAAATAACAAAATCTCATCTTTAGGTTTTTTTCATAAGTACTCAAAAAATATTTTGTAATTTACATAATAATTATCATTTTTATATGGTGGAGATTTTAAAAATAAATGTTGTTTATTGATGAGATCCTGAAGTGCAGTATTTGAAATTTCTCTTCCACCTGGATTTTCAAATTCAGAAATTATTCTAATGTAATCAGCATTAATTTTAAATTTTTGTTCCAAAACATCTCTAACTGCACAAAGCAATAATATGGATGTTGTCATTCTTTGCTGACCATCTATTATTTTAATAAGTTTACCATTTTGTCATGTGTTAGCTTTTTGCATTCTACCA
>JAITJR010000016.1 GCA_031278855.1 Mycoplasmataceae bacterium
ATGTAATTAGTTTTTAGGGCTAGTTTTTTGCAAGCAATGGAAGAGGCAATTAACGGGATTGATTGAACAGTCCCTGTCGCATTACGTAAGTTATAAAGGGCACGATCAGCTGGAGTTAAATCGACAGTTTGAGCCATAATGAACATCCCTACTTTTGCTAGTAAATTTAAATATTGATGTTGCGTTAAATTACAGTCGACACCAATTGATTCTAATTTATCAATTGTTCCACCTGTATGTCCTAACCCTTTCCCTGATAATTTAGCTACTTTTAATCCCAATGCTACGCAAATGGGAGCAAGAATTAACGACACCTTATCACCAACTCCACCAGTCGAATGCTTGTCAATTTTAAGCCCCGATATTTTATCTAAATCAATCATAACTCCAGATTGCAACATTGCATCAGTGAGATAAAATGTTTCTTGATCAGTCATACCATTTAAATTAATTGCCATTAATAAAGCAGCCGTTTGATAATCTTTAACGGTTTTTTGATTAACCAACTGATCAATAAAAAAATTAATTTCTGCTTTAGTTAAAACCTGTTTGGAACGTTTTTTTTCAATGATTGATAAAATATCCATTTTATTTGCCTTGCATTAAAGCTACACCACGAGAAGTGCCAATACGACTTGCACCAGCTTTAATCATCGCTAACATATCTTGATAAGTTTTAATACCACCCGATGCCTTAATCTTGATCTTGTTGCCTAGTTGTTGTTTAAATAACTTGATGTCGCTTACTGTAGCTCCCCCAGTACTAAAGCCTGTAGATGTTTTAATAAAATCAGCTTTAGCGGCTAGTACACAGGCACATGCATTAATCTTATCTTGCACATTTAGTAATGATGTTTCCACAATCACTTTTAAAATATGTTTTTTACAAATCTTTTTAAGCATCTTTATTTCGTGAATAACATCTTTTAGTTTCCCTTCCCTTAATCACGAAATATTAATGACCATATCAATCTCTTGAGCTCCATTTGCAATAGCATCAATTGTTTCGTCGCATTTGCATCGGGTGGTATTGCTACCAAGCGGAAAACCGACTACAGTACAAACCTTCACATCAGTCCCAGTTAGTAATTTCTTACAGTGATTCACATAATGAGGATGAATGCAAACCGAAGCAAATTGATATTTTTTAGCTTCGACACACAATTGCTTAATCTCCTTAGAAGTTGCATCTGGTCTTAGCAAGGTATGGTCGATATATTGGTTGTATTTCATAAAACGCTTCTCTAATCATTAATTTTACGACAAATTAATTACCTGAGGCGAGAATGATTTGTAACTATTCATTGTCATGTATGCACACATACGCCCAACCATATTTAGCTTTGCTAAATATAGTCGCATGTATGTACGCGTACGCATCGGTGAATAGTTACCTTTTTAATATTACTTACGACGCGAAAAAGAATTTACTATTGTTAAAATTACTAAATGATTCGGGTTATTAACTACTTATCAAGGCATTTCAGATGATTGGTTTTTCGATAAGTAGTCAATATATTTTGATTTAAAAACGGCTTGGAGTTCAACAAAGCATTCGACTAAGTATTGAGAAGTGTGTTTTTGATTGAAAATTTCTAAGGCATTTAAATATTGATTACGAGAAATGGTGTCGATAATAAAAGGATATACGTTAGTTTGTAGACATTGCTTAAACATAATCATTCTGCCAATGCGACCGTTGCCATCTCTAAAAGGATGAATAGTTTCAAATTCACAATGAAAATCAGCGATATCATTAATATTTTTGACATCCCTAACTTGATAATTTTTAAGTAAGTTGTCCATTGATTCATAAACTTTATAATATGGGGTAGAATCAAAACTACTATTTTTGACAATGACATCTTCTTTACGATATTTCCCCACTTGTTCAGGTGAAATTTCTTGGAGTTTTGAACCATTTTTTAGAATACCTTGATATCTTTGAATTTCTTGATGAGAAAGTACGACATTGAAATTTTCCGTTACATAATCAAATAATTTAATACATCCAACATTTTCGATGGCATCATTTTGTTTTCTCTCGTCTGCATCCTTAAACATTGATTTAATGGCTTTGATATCAGTTTCTTTAAAATTTAAAGCAGATAAGATACTATGCTCTTCTTTAGTCAAAGTAGATCCTTCAATCCGACTAGAATGAAAGGTAAAATCTTGTCGAAGCAGACGATAAAGTTGACTAGTTTCAGCTAATTTACCATTTTTAAATAGTAATGTCTTAAGCGTTTCCATAATTATATTAATTATGCCTTATTAAATTTTTAATCCACGAAATTTGGGAATCAATATTTAACTATTGAATATGACAGCACAACGAATGAATTTATTTTAAAAATCAGAATTGCTTTGTAAATTCGAGTCTTTAATTTTTTACTTTCATATAATTATTGCCAATGAAAAAAATGACTACTAATGAAATTAGACAAGCATGATTGAATTTTTTTAAAGTTCATAATCACTTGGAACTACCATCGCGTTCATTAATTCCTGTTAACGATCCTTCTTTGTTATGAATTAATTCAGGTGTTGCTACTTTAAAGCCGTTTTTTTCAGGGATTGAAACTCCGCCTAATAATCGTTTAGTTAATAGTCAAAAGGCCATTAGAACTAATGACATTACAAACGTAGGGGTCACAGCTAGACATCATACTTTCTTTGAAATGTTGGGTAATTTCTCAATTGGAGACTACTTTAAAAAGGAAGCAATTCAGTATGCTTATGACTTATTAGTTAATCATTTCCAAATTGATCCAACCTTGCTCTATATTACCGTTTATGAAGCAGACCAAGAAGCCTATGAGTATTGACTGAATTTAAAAATCGATCCTAGTCATATCATTAGGGGTAATAAAACACGTAATTTTTGAGATGTAGGCCAAGGACCGTGCGGACCATGTACCGAAATTTATTATGATCGTGGTAATCAATACGATCCTGAAAATATTGGTGTTAAATTATTTCAAGCTGATATTGAAAATGATCGTTATGTGGAAATATGAAATATTGTGTTTAGTCAATTTAATAACGATGGTCAAGGTAACTACACCGAATTAGCTCGTAAAAATATTGATACTGGAGCTGGCTTAGAAAGATTAGCAGCTATTAGCCAACAAGTACCCACTGACTTTGATACCGATGCTTTTTTACCAATCATGCAAGCCATTGGTAACCTTACGACTAAACGCTATGATGTGCAGGCGTATTTTAGTAAAAATCTTGAACAATTAGCGATTAACCGCGATTTCAAAATCATTGCTGATCATTTCAAAGCTTGCACATTTGCAATTGCTGATGGTGCTATTCCTACCAACAAAGAACGTGGTTCCATTTTAAGAAGGTTAATAAGAAGAGCGATGATCAGTGCTCGACGGTTAGCAATTAAAGAAAATTTTAGTGAGCCCGTGGTAATAGCTATTATTACCGCCATGAGCGAATATTATCCTTATCTTCAAAATAATCGGGACCGTATCATTCAAATTCTCACCAAAGAAGAACGACTATTTAACCAAACTCTAGAGCGTGGTTTCAAACTATTTGATGAAATCATTTCTCAAAAGCATTTTCACATTGATGAAATTTTCAAATTAGTAGATACTTATGGTTTTCCATTTGAATTAATTGTGGAACTAGCTAAAGAACGTGGCGTAACAATTAATGAAGCGGATTATGAACGTAAATTACAAGCTCATCAAGATATATCACGTGGTACTTTTGAGACAAAAGGAATGTTAAGTCAAAATGAAAATTTAATCCTTTTTGATAAACCATCTGTCTTTGATTATGATCAAACTAAAGTAACTGCTAAAGTAATTGGTCTCTTTAATGAAGCTTTTGCCCCAGTTTCGTCTTTAACTCATCATAAGGGTTGAGTTGTATTTGATTGTACTGTTTTCTACGCCACTAGTGGTGGGCAGCAACATGATTTAGGTTATTTTATACATCACCACCATAAACATCAAGTGTTAGATGTAATTAAAGGACCGAACGGACAACACTTCCATCTCGTTGATTTATCCCCAAATTCGTTCAATCTCGGGGATAGTTGTGAGCTACATATTGATTTAGAGACTCGTAAACGTATTTCACGTAACCATTCAGTTGAGCACTTAATTCAACATGCTTTGCAAACTGTGATTGATCCAAACATTCGTCAAGAAGGAGCTTTTAAATCAGCAGATAAAGTAACTTTTGATTTTCAATACCATCACAAATTAACAGATGCTCAAATTATTAAAGTACAAGATGAAGTGAATAAACACATTAATAATGCACTACCAATAGTAACTCACATGATGCATCTTGATGAGGCAAAACAGAGCGGTGCCATTGCTTGATTTGATGATGTCTATCGTAAAATCAAAGGTAAACTTCGGGTAGTATGTATGGGTGATGTTTCCAAAGAAATTTGTGGCGGTACACATGTCGCAAACACTAAAGATATTGAGGCCTTTTTGATTGTACGAATCGATAATAAGGGTGGCGGAGCTTGACGATTAGAAGGTCTAACATCTCAAGATACAATTAGCCAATATTTAATTAACCAGATTAGTATCATTCAAAATGATATTAACAAGATGTGCGAAGATGTTGGTAAAGTTCAAGTTTTCGACGATACATTTAATATGTTGGTTAAGGAAGCTAACTATCATGTCTCGCCAACTGGTTTACTTAAACTACGCAAACAGTTAGAAAAAATTCAATCCGCTTACCACATCATCATGGCCGAAGCACATAAAAAACATGCTTACAATCAAAAAAATATCATTAAGAAATTGCCCCAAGAAATAAGTCGATCTCAACAAGTGTTATATGCTATTTATCAAAATGGCGATAATAAAACTATTAATCAAGCATTAACAGAATTAACCAACCAAGATAATAATCATGCTTATTTATTAATCAATGAAACTGTAACAAAACTGCAATATGTTGTTGTTGCAAGTAAACCATTTGTTGAAAAATATCAATTTGATGCTAATCACATAGTAAATAAAATTAATCAATTGACCAATGGTTCTGGTGGTGGTCATAAACACTTTGCTCAAGGTGGCACTAGTCAAATGAACCAACTGCCTACAATAATTGATTTTGTGAAATCACTATAGTTATATTTTTGTCAATGTTCAATCGCTGTCTTTTAAACCATCAAACATTTGCTTAAAATTCTTAGCAATGTTCTCTTGGTTGTCGTCATCATAATAAATCTTACTACCAGTAGCAGTACAGCCGTGAAAGGCATTATTTGTGCCACTATTAAGATTCTTCTCCACACACCAGCTGGGATGTAAATTTATCTAATTGTATTTTTTAGGTTCATCCGCTTCGGGGGCGTGATTCATTACACTATTGATCGCTTTCGTCATTAACCTACCAACATCTTGCGAATTAAAACATTCACTTTCGGTAATCATATTTTGTGTGTCAAACTTAATGGTTTCACGTTTAACTCCAGCTTTTTTAGTTTCCTCGAAATTGTTGTATTCATCGATATTTATAAATCTTTGATTACTAAATACCTCGGTATCGTTATAAATTGATTGATTTTCATGTTGCTTTGAATCAGTTGATTCATTGATGACTGGCTGTGCTTGATCGTTAGCCGAAATTAAATAAGAAGCCTTTAATCCTTCAATGTTAGCATAATCAATTCCGTTGACTAAAGTTAAAGCATTATCGTGAGTAATTTCTTTGAAAATATTGCGAATATCATTAGTCACTGACGAAGGAACTTTGGTACTAATTTTCAAATTAAGCACTAATTTAATGTTTTGTGTTTGAAAAACCATATCACTATAACTTGTGCTAATGCTGTGCCGAATAGTTTCTTTTAAAGCATCATAAGAATATGCTTGATTTAGTTCAAAAGTGCCCGCCATAAAGGTTTTATAATTCTTAAAAAAGTTGCTAACATCAGCAAAATCTAAGTTCATGTTGGAGGCACTACCAACCATATCCACAATATCATTTACCACATTAGTAACTTCGATATTTGCTTGCTCAAAAGCTTGAGCAAAAGAAATATTTTTATCATTATTAATAATGCGATCGTTACTTATTTTAGTAATCGCATTGACTTCTTTTTTTAAAGCATTAAAACTATGTAAAGCGTTTTCATAAACATTACGACCTTCGGCATTAACCGATGGAAAATTTACGATGGCAACTGTTAAAATACCTAGTTGACTAGCCACTTTAGCAATTTCTGGTGATGCTCCACTACCAGTCCCTTTGCCTAATCCAGCAACGATAAAAAGTAAATCGGTATTTTCTAAAACACTACGAATATCCTTTTCGGCTTCGGCCACTGATAGCTTACCTACGTCTGGATCTCCACCACTACCTGCTCCTCGCAAAATGCTTTTACCTAATAAATATACATTCGTTAATCCTTGAATTCGTTTTAAAGCTTTGTAGTCAGTGTTTAATGCATACAAACTTACATTATCAGGTCATGCTCGGGCACTAATCATGTAATCAATTACATTACATCCTGCCCCACCCACACCAAAAATCTTAATACGGAACTGACCCAAACGTTCGTTTTCATCATCTAGATTATTAAGCAAACTGTTGGTTTTTTCAGTCACATCAATTTTTTTATCAAAAATCTCAGATTTTTCATTTACCTTGATTGTGTTGGTAATTTCTTTTAAAATACTTGCCATTGTTATTCTCCTAATTTAGCTGCTCATCTTGTTGAGATAATCCCCAGCTTTGTTCATAAATTTTGTTTAAATTGGTAATCAGAAGTTTGCTCAGATATAAACGGATCAATGCTATAGGTGTGAAATTCATTTGTTTGAGTTTGCAAGTTATAAACATAAGTCGTGGCTGCTAACATGTTGTTAACCGCATAATCTTCCAAACCAATAACCGTATTTGTTAGTACTTGAATCGCCAAATTATCAATTGTTCTTAAAGGACATACATCACGAAAAGCATAAACTAATGATTCCGCAACATTAAGATATACTTTGGCAAAATCAGTATGACACTTGGTTTTCATTTCTATTAAAACTGCATCAATTTCATGAAACAAATTTTTACTAGTAATTTTTAAAGCAGTTGCTATGGATTGGACATTAGCTTCTTTGATAGTGAGAAATTCACTAGTGTGCTTATGTAACAAAACAGTGTCTTTATCCACATTACCAATTAAATCTAGTGATTCAATCATTGGAGCAAGATTTGTTTGTGGGTCAATTTCTAATAATCTCTTAATTTCTTGTAAATACCAATTGCTCCCTTTGTTAATTTTAGTAACCGCCTTAATTTCGCCATGTTTATTGTAAAGATTAACAACGGTAGAAGTATTTTTAATATCAATCACCACACCGTCAGTGTTACCACCATTCACATAAATACCCAAACACAAGCTATTACAAGTAATGTCTAGCGGTTTGCAACCAACTTCTTTTAATAAATCTACAAATTGATCCACAATACTACGTTCTGATACTATTCCAATATAATCAAAACTAATTTTTTTACCAATTGCCCCCTCTGGAAATTGCGGAGTATACTTGCCGTCTAAATACCATCCAGTGGCATAGGCGTTTAAAGTGTACTGATTCTCATCACGTTTAGTCATTATTAACTTGTTAATGTAATTATTAGCATGTTCGTCGTTGAGTGGCTCAAAAACAAGTGATTCGTGACTACGACTTTGAACCGATTTAATCGGTAGACAAGAAATATTTACGATGTACCGTTTAATATTAACACCTAAAAAAGTGTCGGCACCATTGATAAGTATTCGTAATTTTTCAATTAAATTATCATGATTTAGGAAAACCACATTTTGATCCAAATAATCATGTTCAATACTATTGTAATACAAACAATTAGTTTGATGCTT
>JAITJR010000104.1 GCA_031278855.1 Mycoplasmataceae bacterium
AGTAAAATTTCCCGAAGCATCCCCAAAACTGACATTAGGGTCTGTTCATTCAGTTGCATTAATTTCAGTGACCGATAAGGTGGCTGTCCCTTCTGTGCCAAGCTGTAAATTATTATTTAAAATGCTTGCACTCAATGCAGGGGTTGGAGCATCGGCCAAAAGAGTAATCCTGATGGAGCTATGACCACCTTTATCGCTTGTGGCATTGATGGTGATATCTTGATTGACAGGAACTGCAGTCGTGTAGTTTAATTTACCACTACTATCATCAAAATCTACTCCGCTATCAGGAAGATTGACGGCCGCATAACTAATCTTGCCATCCATTGATGATGAAGCATGGTAAATTTGTTCATGGCCACTCGTCATGCTTGGTTGGTAATTGCTGTCAAAGCTAACGACATCAGTGGTAGTAGCTTTTCCACAACTGGCAATGCCAGCTGAAACACCCAGACCAATCGCTCCAATCATCCCGATGCCAATTAATGATTTAATCAATTTTATTTTTTCCATATTTTTCCTTTTTTCTAATGACCAACGAAACAAAAAAGCAAGAACTAGCGAATGCTAATTCTTGCTTTTTTAAGAAAAACTAAAAGCCCAGCAGCTACGCTGCCATTACTCTCTCTCTCTCTCTCGTGCCGATCATATCCAATTTAATGCTTAACTTATATCACAAATGTCTTGTTATTTCAAATATCGGTGTAACTATGTCGCCGAGAATTAATTAAATTTAAAATCGTTAACTCAAATTTGATTTATCGCTGTTCACAAATTAATATGTCTTTTTAAATAGTTACGAAGCTACACTCTAAATATTTGTCAAAAACGATATTTTTTCCAAAAAAATGAAACATTTTTAGTTCAACATTTAATCGTTTGACAACGATTTATTACAAAAAAGACTGATTTTTCGACATTTGTGCGTATGTATGGGCATGGCTGATATTTCCACGGTGATATAGCTACGAAAAAAATTTTCTAATTTAAGTAATTGTTTATATTTCAATTTATAATTTTTGTCAAATGCATAATCGTACATCTGTCTCGCAAAGACAAAAGAAATTATTTGCTGATAAAAATTTATGAATCTCAGTATTAATTGTGTCCATTCCAGCTTTAATTTTAGGCTTTATGGCTGGATTATTTGCTTTTTGCGATCAACTGATGATGGTGAAACTAATTCCTAATTTTTTACAAACTAACCAAGTTTTCAGTAATTATGAAGGGTATCACAGTATTTACACATCACCTAATTTACCAGAAGATGTAAAAAAAATCATGATGGATGCTAACGGTGCGATTCCTTCAATTATAAGAACTGCGGTAGCTTATAGTGCACCTATAACTGTTTTTATTAATGCAGCGGCACTGTTATTAGGCAATGGTACAGCCATCAATTATTCAAAGTACAATGGTGCGAAAAATTTGTTGATGGCTGAAAAAACTTGGACCCAAGGGTTTTATGCAAATTTATTGTTGAGTATTGTGGTTACGGCTTTATGCTGTGGGATATGTTCTGCCTTAATTTCGTTAGAGCAAGGAGCAGGATTAAATGATCAGTTGAATACTTTGGCTAAAACTAATTATTTTATAGATCACCCTGATCAATTTAAAACTGTTGCTACTTTTTATCATGAGTATTATGACGAGGTAAGACGCTTTGCATCACAATACATTTACATTATGGGAGCTGGTTGCATCTTCGCTTTATATTCGCAATTTATTTCATTATTAGTAATTGCTGAAGGGAAGCAAGTAATCGTAGTTGCGGCTTCGATTATTTGTAATGGAATTAATATTTTATTAGATTGAGTGTTTATCAAGTACGCACATTTAACGATGATGGGCGGAGCAATTGCTACTGATATTGGCTGATTATTGAATACGTTAATTTGTTTTAGTTACATTATTTATTTAGAGCGGCGTTCTGATACCAATTTACACATGCAAGCTTTACGTAAAATTAATTTTAAAATTCGTGATTATTCTGAACTATTTGCATTAGGGTTGCCTTCTTTTGTACGAAATGTTTCCATGGCGATTGCTACGACGGTACAAGTTGCTTTATTGGTGGCAGTGGTCAATGCCGCTCATCCTTCAACTGCTAATATTAGTGTATACCAGAGTGTGTATGGGGCAGTGAACGCAATTGCTAATTTATTTTGAACAGCACTATTTGGCATTATCAATGGAGCTCGTATTATCTGCTCTTACAATTATGGTGCTCGAAATTTTAAACGTGTTCGTGGTTCTTATTGAGTGTTAATCGTTTTTGCCTTAATTCATACAATCATTAGTTTTGGTGTTGTATGTTTTGGCATCAATACTTTTATGTTAAATTTATTTGATATTGACAATAGCAATATCACTCAATTGAATTTGGCTAACTACATTTTAAGAATTTCGATTGTCCAAATGGCGATCACTGCCGTAGGGATAGGAGGAATGATGGTTTTTCAAGCCACTGGACGATGATGACGAGCAGCGATTGCTGGTATTATGCAAGGGATTATTTACTGTGTACCATTAAGTTTCATTATTCAATATGCAGCGATACAAATTCATAATGTGGATTTATTTTTATGGTGTCCATTTATCGTAGTTTGTTGTTCATCACTTACCGTATTTATCTGAAGTATTTTTTACATGCGTCGTCATTTCTTGGATAAACATGCCAAACTAGCACCTAGCCTACACAATGTGAAAAGTGTTGCCCAAGAAGAGAAAATACTAAAACATAGTGTTGATTAAGATCAACAATGATTTACTAGATTTTTCGTATTCTATTTTAGTAAAAGATTAGCTTCAGTAAACTTTAGCTTTAGGGCATCTGCGACTGGCTTTAAAGTTAATTGACCATCATAAGTGTTAATGCCATCATAAATAGTTTGATTTTGAGCAGCTTTTTTAATACCACCATTAGCTAATTCAATCGCATATGGAATAGTGGCATTAACCAAAGCCATTGTGGCTGTGCGTGATGTTGCACCAGGCATATTAGCGACTGCATAATGAGTGACATTATGAACTAGATAAGTAGGGTTATCATGTGTGGTAATTTTAGTAATAGTTTCCACTGATCCGCCTTGATCAATGGCAATATCAATAATAATAGAGCCAGGCTTCATCTTTTTTACCATTGCTGTTTTAATTACTTTAGGTGCTTTTGCTCCTGGAATTAAAACAGTGGAAATTAGAGCATCAGTTTTTTTAATTCATTTTTCAATATTAGCATCGGTAGATACATCCACAATGCATTTATTTTTAAATACTTTACTAAGAGTATTTAATTTAGAATCTTTCTTTAATTGCTGTATTCTTTGAGGATTGCGTTCTAAAATTACGACATTTGCTCCAAGCCCCATTGCAGTAGTTGCGGCATTATAACCAGCGACACCACCACCAATCACTAAGAATAATCCTTTTTCAGTGCCTGGTTTGCGTGGATCATTATCATCTACTCCGCCTGGCAATAATCCAATCCCACCACGATGAGATTCCATAAAGGTAGCAGCAATTATGGCTGAACGACGGCCAGCGACACGAGACATTGGGGCTAATAATGGTAATGCTCCATTTTTGCTCATAGTTTCATAAGCCACACCAGTTACTTTACTTTTTAGTAAAGCTTTGGTTAATGGTAAATTATCGGCTAAGTGTAAATAGGTGAATAATAATAATCCAGGTTTAAAAAAATGATATTCACTATTTAAAGGTTCTTTTACTTTTACAATCATTTCATTATTTCAAGCTTGAGCAGCGGTGGTAACAATTTTAGCACCAGCATTAATATATTCTTTATCGGTAAAGCCTGAACCGATACCAGCACCTTTTTGGACAAATACTTTATGTCCATTTTTTGTTAATTCCTTGACAGCACATGGCGTTAACCCAACACGATTTTCGTTATTTTTAATTTCTTTCGGTAATCCTATTTTCATATGTTTGTATATTCTCCGATACTTATTTTATCATTATAGTTTTGAAGTTAGTCCAACATTGATATTAAGTCTTTGATTACAGTGTGTTTTATTAAAAAATCAATATGTAGTCATTGGTGTTTATATTGCTGGTAATACTATAATTTTCTATGCAATTTAACAAATGGAAGAGATGGCAAGACAAACCATCCAGTGCTTTAAAACACTCATTTTATCCTTCTTTCCAAAACATGATTTAATAAATCATGTTTTCACTAATTAATTTTACGACTAAAAAAGAGAAATAAAAAATATCTTAGGTTAGCAAAAAGCTCAAAATAGGTAGAAGCAATTTAAAATTAACAATTTGAATTTATTAAAGAAGCAAATAATTGATTACTTAAGATTTTCGGAAAGCAAGAAATATTGAATTAAACAGTGTCAAATAGGTTTGTGCTGTATCTTATGATACTGATCATCCATTTAAACCGCCAAACTTTGCTTTAAAATCATTGGCTAAACCTGACTCACTACCTGAGTAATAAATTGTGCCATTAGTTGGGCAATTTTGGAAGGCATCGTCAGTACAATTCTTTGGTATCGCTACTGCATCATCCGGAAGATAAATAGCATTTAAACCCGCACACCCCTTGAATGCTTGAGTGTCGATGGAAGCGTTGTTTTCAGCAGTAAACATTTGACTTGAAAAGTGTAGTTCTACCAATTTCGTACACTCATAGAAGGCAAGCCCACCAACGGAAACAACTCTTGTGTCGGAAAGATCGATAGTAGTTAATTCTGTACATCGATAGAAGGCACC
>JAITJR010000017.1 GCA_031278855.1 Mycoplasmataceae bacterium
CTAGTTATCTTTTTATTTGTTGAAATAAAATTCTTAATAATTTTTTTTAAGTAGAAAATCTTTGAGAGATATGCCAATAATACCAGCATCATTATGATTTGGATTCTCGCCAAGTGAAACGACATACTTTGGATAGTTATCTTTGATATTTTTGAGCGGGGTAAATTCTCTTGTATAAGTCTCATGATTACTAAATTCTAAACAAACTTGTACATAGATCTTTTCTCCCTTTCGTTCGGCAATAAAGTCAATTTCTTTTGTGTCTAACTTGCCAACATAAACAGCATAATCACGAGCTATGAGTTCATTAAATACGATGTTTTCTAAGATTCTGCCTTTATTCACTTTATTCGTATCCCTTAGAACATATGCTAAACTATGGTCGGCAAGATAATATTTGTCATTTATTTTAAATAGTTTTTTACCTTTAATATCATAACGCTGTGCTTTTTTAACTACATAAGCTGTTTCTAAATAATTTACATAATTACTAATTGTGTCGAGATTAGTATGTACTTTTTCTTTTCCCCCACCGCTAATATATTGAGCAATATTTCGTAAGGATGTGAGGTTACCTACGTTGTCATAAAAATATGCAATAACTTTTTCAAGGAGTGGAACATTTTTAATGTTATTACGAGAAACAACATCTTTAAGCACAATGGATGAATGAATGTCTTTAACAATAGCAGTTGCTTCTTCTTGAGTTAAATTATTAATGGCAATAAAAGGGAAACCGCCAAGGTTAATATAATCATTAAGATTTTTATTTTCAATTGTGCTTGCCAATTGTACTCTATCGAAATGATGAAAGTTAATGTACTCATTAAAAGTGAGCGGTCTAATTTCAAATTGAATATATCTACCGCTTAAAAGTGTCGCAAGTTCACTAGAAAGTAGTTTAGTGGTGGAACCTGTAATAAAAATATCTGTATTCCGTAGACGAAGAGAATTGATTGTTTTTTCTCAGCCTGTCACAAGTTGGATCTCATCAAAAAAAAGATAATATTTTTGATCATCATGAATTTTATTTAAAATGTAATTATGTAAATTTTTATAAATTTTTAAATCTTCAAATTCTATGTCTTCAAAATTGATAAAAATAATATGTTGGTCATCTATTTTCTTTGACACTTCTTTTCTAATAAGTTTCAAAATTTCACTTTTACCACTACGACGAATGCCAGTTATCACTTTCACGACTTGTTTGTCAATAAATTTTTTTATATTTTCTGTATATATTCTACGTTCGATTATTTTTGTCATTATTTTCCTGCCATCGTGTCTCAATGTCACTATTATAATGACAAATATTATAAATTTTGATTATTTGATACACTAACTGGTACATTTATATTTATCAGGAAATTATAGATTGGCCTAGAAATTAGCACACTAAGATTGATTTTGCATGCTTGCTTATTACAACAGCGAATGCTTATATTTATTATAAAGTTAGTTTTATATTTATTTATTAATTACATAAATATTAAATATATTTTATATTTTTGTATAATGACATTTATGGAAATATTAAGAAAAACATATCTGGCACAGCTAAAGAGATACATAGACATACCGCTTGTCAAAGTCATAACTGGTATTAGAAAAAGCGGAAAATCTACTTTGCTTAAGCAATTTAAAGCATATCTTGAGAACGAATTAAAAATTCAACACCAGTATCTAATTTATTTTGAATTTGATGATGAGTCACAAAAATTACCATATAAATCCCTGCAACTAACGGAGTTAATTAAATCTAGAATAATCGATAATCAAAGATATTACATTTTTTTAGATGAGATTCAACTAGTCGAAAATTTTCAAAAAACTATCAATAGCTTATTAAAACTAAAAAATGTTGATCTTTATATTACTGGTTCTAATGCTTACATGTTTTCTAGCAAGATATCAACGCTACTTACTGGGAAAACAATTGATGTCCATGTTTTACCGTTTTCTTTCAAAGAATATTCCGTTTTATTCAAAGATTTAGAGACAGATAAAAGATTCCAGCAGTATTTAATTTATGGCGGGATGCCAGGAATTTCAATTTTTAAAGATGATAATCCTGCCATTAAACAATATTTAAAAATGATTTTTAACGATATCTTAGTAAAAGATATTTTAAATAGACATTCAATAAATAACACAAATGAATTTATTAATATCGCTAAGTATTTATATAACACCATTGGTAATATAGTGTCCATTCGAAATATTGTCAATTATCTTAAATCCAATAATTTATCAGAAATTTCTGAACCAACTAGTAGTAACTATGTTTTATGACTGTTAGAGTCTCTTTTACTTTATAAGGTAAACTTCTCCAGAATTAAAGGCAAGCAATTATTATCAAATTTATCGAAATATTATGTTCCTGACATTGGATTGAGAAATGCAATTATTGACGACTATGTGTTGTCTGATATTGGTAGCACATTAGCAAACATCGTTTATTTAGAACTTTTGCGTCGGGGTTATGTTATAACCGTCGGGCACGAACAACGAAAAAAGGAAATAGATTTTGTTGCTATTAAAAACGATTATGTCGTTTATATTCAAGTTGCACAATATCTTATTGAAGAAAATAGAAAGCGTGAAATTGGTAATTTGTTAAGTATTAATGACAATCACGATAAAATGATTTTATCGTTGGATTTAGTGTCTGGGAGAACAAAAGAAGGCATAATACTTAAAAATATTGTTGATTGATTGCTTGAAGAAAATACTGAGTTGGAAGTTAAAAAACACGTGTAAGTAATGTAATAACTTTTATAAAGTTAGTTTTACCTACAAAATTAACTTGTTAAAAAATGGCGATATCCTAAGCGATATTTGGGTTTAAGTTATTTTTTGCTGAATTATCTGTTAAACTCGGGTATGGTTGTGCGTAGCTTACGTATACGACGGCGCATAGTTACTAATCATTGCTATAGCAAATACTGAATATCGTATAATCCAAGCATGAAAAATCATGATACTAATATTTTGGACACTTATAACGAATTGGTGTTCACTGATGAAGAATTAAAACAGTATGTTAGCAAGGATGTTTTTGAACAATTCAAAAATTCATTAAAAGACGACCAAAAAGAAATTTTGAGTTTGGAATTAGCTAATCAAATAGCTGATGCGATGAAAGCATGAGCAATAAGTAAAGGAGCAACACACTACACACATTGGTTTCAACCGATGAATGGTGTTTCGGCTGAAAAACATGAGAGTTTCATTGAACCTCAAAAAAATGGTTCGATTATTATAAAATTTTCGGGGAAAGAACTAATTAAAGGAGAGGCGGATGGTTCTTCTTTTCCATCAGGTGGGTTAAGAACGACATTTGAAGCAAGAGGGTACACAGCATGAGATGCGAGTAGTCATGCTTTTGTGAGGAACCAAACATTATATATTCCGACGATTTTTATGTCTTATCAAGGCCACATATTGGACAAAAAAATCCCATTACATCGTTCTGCTACAGCTTTAAAAAACCAAACATTAAGATTTGTAAAATTGTTTGATTATCATAGTAATCATGTTCGTATTAATGTTGGAGCTGAACAAGAATATTTTTTAATTACTAAAGAAATGTTCAATCAAAGGTTAGATTTGAAATTAACTGGGCGTACTCTTTTTGGAGCTCGCAGCCCCAAAAGCCAAGAGTTAGAAGACCATTATTATGGTCAAATTAAAACTAATGTCATGAATTTCATGATGGATTTAGACCGTGAACTATGGAGATTAGGCATTCCAGCTAAAACACGACATAACGAAGTGGCGCCCTGTCAGCATGAGTTAGCACCTGTTTTTGAAAGAGTTTCAGTGGCCATTGATCACAATCAATTAACCATGGAAATCATGAAAAAAACAGCTGAGAAATATGATTTAGTCTGTTTATTACACGAAAAACCATTTGCAAACATGAATGGTAGTGGTAAACATAACAATTGATCAATTTCTGTTGATGGTATTGGGAACATGTTTAATCCTGGTGATAATCCAGAAACTAATGATTGCTTCTTGCTATATATCACATCACTCATGGCAGCCGTGGACAATCATCAAGATTTATTAAGAATTTCCGTAGCCACTGCCGGGAATGAGCATCGTCTTGGTGGTAATGAAGCTCCGCCTGCTATTGTCACCATGTTTTTAGGCGATCAAATTACCGAAATTCTCGAAGCAATGGCCGATGCTAAGGTTTACTATAAAAAAGAACCCAAAACAACCGCCCATGGAGTTAAATTTGTCGCTAATTTTAATAGTGATTCATCTGATCGTAATCGTACATCCCCATTAGCATTTACTGGTAATAAATTTGAATTTCGTATGCCTGGTAGTTCCATGAACTTATCTTGTGTGAACATTATGCTTAATACAGCTTTTGCCGATACATTACAACAGGTATGTGATGAATTAGAACAAGAAAGCAAACCAAACATCAAAGCAGCGATTAAACGTAAAATCATTGCGTTATTTAAAGAACACCGTCGGATTTTATTTAATGGCAATGGTTATTCACTCGCTTGAGAAAAGGAAGCACAACAACGTGGTTTACTAAACCTTAAAACCGTACCTGAAGCTTTGGCTCTTTACGATAAACCTAAAAATTTTGAATTATTCAAGCGTCAAGCTATTTATACGGAAACCGAAGTGAATGCTCGTAAAATCATCTTATTAGAAGAGTATTGTAAGACAATTAAGATTGAATCGCTTACGATGCTAGATATTTTGAATCGCCAGATTTTACCAGCGGCTTTTTCTTATGAACAACAGCTATCCAAAACATGTTTAAGAAAAAATGAACTCGGAATTGATAGCAAAGTAGAACTTAGTACATTAGAAAATATCTCTAATTTGATTAAATCTATTCATTTTACCAAAAATCTTTTATTAACTGCTTTAGCTGACTTGCGTGGAATTAATGATTGAACCAAAAAGGCAAAGGCTTATCGTCAGAATGTTTTTGAAACCATGGGAGATTTACGCGATTATTGTGATAAATTGGAAAGGTTAATGCCAAAACATTTATGACCATTCCCCACTTATGCCGATATCCTATTTAATTAAAATAACGCAAAGGAATAATCAGTGGAAGAACATCGTAAATTAAAATTAATTAGATTTGGCTTGCCAATTGCGATTGTTTTAGCACTGATCGTGGGTGTTTTATCTTTTCCTGATATAGTTGGGGCACATTCGCCTTATGTAAGTTTGGCCTCGATCTACTTTTTTGAAGATTGATCGGTGGTAAATACTAGTGGTTATGTTACTTTGTTTGCTTTAATACAATTTTTTATCATCGCATTCATCTTAGGGATCTTAATCTTTAAATTTACTAATCGTGAATCGCACCGCCAAAAACAGTCTTCGCTATTTTTAATGATTAGCATGAGTGTTTTTATATTTACGGTAATTTTATTTACGATTTGACTTACGACTGGTTTATTTGACGATTTTTTGGCAGATAGCATCATCGGTAACAAAGTAAACATGATTTCGTTGGTTATTGACTACACCATTAGTTACGCTTGCCCTAGTCTTATTTTAGCCTTTGCTCTAATATCTTTAATTTTTTGATTTATTTATTACATACCATCACTTAAATTACCAATCAAAAAACGTAAATTTAGTTACCGAGTTTTTGACGGCAAAAAAATCCCATGAACAGGTAAAGATTTACAATTAAAAATTATCTGTTCAATCGGTTTGTTTGTGGCTGCTTGACAAATTATTCTCACTACAATTTCTGTTTATAACAACAAAGAGGAAATTGCGATATATCCGCATATGTGGGAAAAAATTTGGTTTGGAACAATGCACCATTTTACCGAATTGTCTAATTTATGAGTGCTCATTTTTTTTATAACTTTTTTACTAAATTATCGATTCCACTTTCTCAAAACTAGTGCTTTCGTCACCATGACTTTCACTTATATTACTGTTACTTTTCTTATTGCCGATTTTTTGTTAGCACCATTTATGATATTAAATCATTCATCTGGAATGATTAACATGGGTTTTGGCGGTGGATCAAATTGGCACGAATGAGTTAAAACCATTTTATACCATGTTGTGCAACCAATTGTGATGTTGATTTTCTTTATTTTCTTTTGTAAATCTACCCGTCAGTATCGTCCTTGGAAATTTGATCAAATTATTCCCGTCACGATGATTTTTCCAACTTTATATTTAATCTATGCCATCGTAATTAATTTCTTACCGATTGAACATTTACAAATAAATGCACCTGGTGAGCAACCTGTGACGGTTTATGGTGGTATTTCGGTGTATGGTTACTTTACTTGCATTAACCCTAGTGTACACGCTAGTGTGTTTAGTAATAACAAACCCATTTGACACGGGACGATGACAAATATAATTTGATATGTGTTTGCCATATGTCTTTTTTTGGGATTAGCTTTTTATTACAATTGAGTTGAAAGACATAATATGATTCTTAAATATTTACGTGCCCACAAACTTTATTCAAACAACTATAAATATTCATTCGTACATAATTAGTCAAATACATTAATTGACTAAATTTTAATGTTAAGTCACTTTATCGATGATAATTTTGTTGTTTCTTTGACTTTAGTGTATTATCGATAGATAGTTTTTTGCCTGATTTAGCTGAAGTAAATGCGTAACAAAAAGATTCTTGGTTTTTAAAATGTATTTTTTTGAATTGTTAAATCTACTAAAGTTCTAACATCATTAACATAAGTGCCATTTAGTACATAAATTAATTTCATCGAATTCTTCTAGGGAGGCGTTTTACGTACCTTATCCTCGCTAATTAGCATGGGAGATTACAATTATTCCATAGGCGGTAGCAAGTCTATCCGCAACCCAACTTTGTTGGTTGACATATATAGTAGTAGTAACTATTCACTGAGGGAATAATATGCTTATATTTACTTTGCAAACATCACTCGTTTTTCGGATTTATAAAACCGATAAAACCAACTAATTCACCGCCTTGAAATTCTTCCAACACAATTGATACATAATTTTTATTTAGCGAAACTAAATATGATCGCATGTATGTGCACATACGCGTCGGTGAATAGTTACGTAACTATTCCCTCGGCGAATAGTCCCGAAGTTAAAAAAATGTTAATTCGTTGCACTCTATGCTTAAATCTATGATTAAAAGAACTCGTGGAGTGCATTTGTTAGCCAAATTAAAAATGAGACGAATTGAAAACTAAATTAATTGTATAGCGGGGAAGTAACTTCCCTATGAGGTTACCCTCGTTTTAATATTAGTAAAAATTCTAAAATTTGTCAAAAATTTTCATTCCATAATTTTTTTTAAAAAAACTATTTTTCAAATTCTTTGCTCTCTTCAATATGCTGATCTATTCATTTAATAAATTTTTTACCTTCTAAAATTTCATCAATGTATTCATTATCAACATTTAGCTCTTCGCGAATTATTTCTTTTAAACTTTCGTTTTCTTTTCTGAGGTTCTTGTATGATGTTAATAAATCTGGAATAACTAAATCTGCAAATTCACCTTTAATTTTTGATTTATGCCTATTTGGTATTGAAAAATTTGACTTTAATTG
>JAITJR010000084.1 GCA_031278855.1 Mycoplasmataceae bacterium
TATCCAATGCAAATGCAGGAAAATTTTCAAAAGAAAAACACTAGTCGTAAATTGACTCGTGAAGAAATTAAGCAAAAAACTGCCAAAATCATTGAATTGGTTGGTTTAAATGGAAATGAAAGCAAATATCCTAATGAACTTTCTGGTGGCATGCAACAGCGAGTGGCACTAGCTCGAGCATTGGTGGTGGAACCTGATATATTACTTTTAGATGAACCTTTATCAGCTTTAGACGCCAAAGTACGACAACAAATGCAATTAGAATTGAAACGTTTGCATCGGGAATTAGGTATTACTTTCATTTTAGTTACTCATGATCAAGAAGAAGCTCTTACACTATCTAGTAAAGTTGTAGTAATGTCGAAAGGGTGTGTAGAACAAATTGATTCACCGAAAAAAATATATGATAGCCCGCGTAATGAATGAGTTGCTGGTTTCATCGGGAAAGCTAATTTATTTAATGGTTCATACATTGGTCATAATAAGATTAAATTTTTTGATGAGATTTTCCCCATTAATGAGACGATCGCTAAGCGTTTAAAACCACAGGCTGATATTAAGTTTATGATTCGTCCAGAGGATATTTTCTTCACTGAATACCAAAAAGGTACAATTAATGGTCGCGTAATTGAAAGTGTTTATAAAGGACAGATGTATAGCGTCCAAGTGAAGTGTAAAGACTATTTAATTTTAGTGGAATCCATTAAGCAAATCAATCGCAACCAGCTAGTCGGATTAGATTGAGAGTCAACTAGTGTCCATGTGATGATCGATAAAGTGAAGCGAGCACCAAATGAATTTAGATTCTAGGTTTTTTAATCATCGGGTACTAGGTGAAAGAACTAATGGCAAGAGTTGAGTTTTACTAATACCGTTTGCGATTGTTTCGTTATTGTTAGTTATTATTCCGTTGGCAATGATTTTTATTAAAGCTTTTATTCCAGCTGAAGGAGCTAATGTATCTGATAACTGAAACATTATTAATGGTTTTATTTGACAAAAGATTTTTACTTCTTTTATTGTGGCGATTATTACTACAGTTATATGTATATTGATTGCTTATCCATTTGCCTATTTTTTATCAACTAGTAAGAGTAAAGTGTTTAAAACAATCATTATTTTTGTAGCCACCGCTCCAGTGTGAACTAGTTTTTTAGTGAAATTGGTAGGTTTAAAAACTTTTTTTGACATTTGTGCAGGGTATGATAATTCTACTTATGGTAACTTATGGACTATTTTAGGCTTGATTTATCTATACCTACCTTTCATGATTATGCCTTTATATTCAGTTTTAAATGACATGCCTAAAAATTTAGTGTTTGCTAGTTATGATTTAGGTTATGGACCATGAAAAACTTTCTTAAAAATCACATTACCTTATACCAAGGTGGCACTGGCATCAGGTATTACACTAGTTTTTTTACCAGCTTTAACCACGGTTGCAGTACCTCAATTCTTAAACAATAACAATGATGGCTCCATGATTGGTGACATCATTGTTGATCAAGGTGAAGCTGGATTAACAAGTAGTATTGCTTTAGCAAGGGCATCGACACTATCGTTAGTATTGAGTCTAGTGATGTTAGGTGGGTTTGGAATTTATATTTTGTTTCGTAAAGTTATTTGAAAACACTTGAAGCAAATAAGGGCTAAACATGAATAATCGTTACGGTAAATTATCTTGATTCAATTTGTTGCGTTGATTGAAACGATGGTATATTTTTCTTGTTTTAATTGCGATTTATCTACCTTTAATTTTTATCGTTCTCTTGAGCTTTTCGCAACCAACTGCTCGTGGCAATATTAACCCAAATTTTACCACTCCTACGATTGTCAATTACGTTGATCTATGAAAAGATAATGAATTTCTCAACGGCTTGTTTAATTCTTTGTTACTTTCGCTAATTGTGGTACCAATTTCGATATTATTAGCGACGGTTACATGTTTTGGCATGTGACGAGCGAAGCCTTTTCAGAAAAAAGCTGTAAATTTTACGACACAGTTAACGATTGTCAATCCTGAAGCTATTACAGGGATTAGTTTAGCTCTATTATTTTCTTCGACTTGAGTGGCATTAGGATTTGATTTGGGTTTTTTTACAGTAATTTTAGCACACGTTTCTTTTTGTACACCATATGCCATCGTGGCAATTTATCCTCGTATGGCGAAGATGAACCAAAACCAATTATTGGCTAGTTATGATTTAGGTCATTCTAAATTAGATACTTTTTGTAAAATAACCATTCCACATTTAATGCCAGCAATTTTGTCAGCTGTGGCGATTGTATTGGCAATGTCGCTAGATGATTTCATTATTACTAATTTAGTTAATGGCTCTTTTCAAACCATTGGAACTTTAATTTATTCGACTCGAAAAGGGATTAAAGCTTGAGTAATCACTTTTGGTGCATTAGTGGTAATAGTAACAATTATTGCGATTATTATGATTGGGATTCGTAAGTATTATAAAATTAGGAAAATGAATAAGAAAAGTGCGCTGGTATCAGCAACTCGAGGTGAATCGTAATGAAGCATCAAAGTAAAATGAAATTATCGTTAAGTATTTGTACAAGTGCCATGATGATTGTGATTACACCATTAAATTTATCTTCGTGTAGTAGCACTGGGATTGTGTTGGCCAATTTTGAAAGTTATATGGCACCTAAGTTAATGGATCAATTACACGAAAAACATTCAATTAGATTTGTTAATTACTCGACGAACGAGGATATTTTAGCAAAATTTGCTAATTCATATGATATTGCTGTACCGTCGACATACACTGTATTAGAGTTAATCAAAAATGATTTAATAGGTGGGGTTAATCAGGAGGTTCAAATCGACGGTACGTCGCATACAATAGAAAATGTTGGCATTGATTGGCAATATTTGGGACAAAAGTATCAATTAACTGCCCTACCAGATAGATTTGGCGAGACGGCGTTACCATTGATTGACAAGGCAACGCCTAAAAGTGAAAGTTACGATCCAAAATATGATCCATCAAATGCACAAAGCTTATTTAGCGAAACCATTGATAATGTAATCGATGCCGTTGATGCTTATGCTCATGAACCAGCACACCGTTATTATGGCAATGATAAATCTATTCTTTATTATGCAATTCCGTATTTCTTGCAAGACTGAATGTTTGCTTACCATGGCGACTATATTCCAGAATTACCGTCATCAACACAGCATGAAAATGGTTGATATAGTGATTATTCAGAAGATCCGACGAATCCTAAGCCTGTAACTTGAAATGATATTACCGATGTGATTAGCCCTAAAAAAAATGCTAAAAATGCTAATTTAGACAATCGTTTTAAGCCTACTAATAGACAACGCATGACTTTAGTAGATGATTCTCGAACCAATTATGATATGGCACATTTAATTTATGATACCCAACATAAAGTCGCAGACCCAGGTATTAATCCAGGTAATGGTCAAACTACATTAAGTGCAATCGCTTCAGTTTATGCTGCTTTAACTGATAAATTTAACCCTAATACATTTAGATTAAATTCAGATAGTCAGCAGGCATTGTATTCAT
Source organism: Mycoplasmataceae bacterium (assembly GCA_031278855.1). Lineage (GTDB taxonomy): Bacteria > Bacillota_I > Bacilli_A > Mycoplasmatales > Mycoplasmoidaceae > Malacoplasma_A. The sequence continues at coordinate 3,558 of JAITJR010000084.1, forward strand.
TCGCTAAACCAATTGGTGATCCCGAACATGCTACTTTTGCTGAAGCGAATGGCATCATTGCTTATAACGGCGATATTTTATATGCCGCGATGGGTGCAGGGATCGATGATTGAGCCGACACTTGGTATTGCGAACCAGAATCAGAAGATGGACCATTAATTCATGGTAATTTTCACATTGTAAAACCCAAGGATACACCAGTAGCATTAGATATGATGGTCATCAACAAGAAAGTAAATCAATCATCGAAGAAGCAAGATGTTTATGATATTTTGTACAAAATTTTATTAGAAGGCTGTAATGAAACACCAGATATAGAAGGAATTGGCCTTGAAAATGATCATGATGAATTTGTATATGGTCCAATGTTAAACTTTGACTATGTAGCATATACGCCTACTTTGTATAATCTCAATACTTTTGTGGCGCGTGATATGGATGAACCAGATCCAGAAAATTCTTACTTTGATATGCTATATCCAGATGATCATAATAAAGCCGAATTATTAGCCGAAATCAATAATGTTAATTTTGACATTAATAGCGGAAGATTAATAGAACTACCATTGTCTAATTTAGCCAAATCTAACATGAGCACAGTTTATATGCAATATAAAGAAAAATTATAATGGGGCATCGTTATATTCTTGCTGTAGAAACATCTTGTGATGATACTGGCATTGCCATCAGTTGTAATCACAGAATCTTGAGTAATATTACTTTATCGTCGCAAACTAAGCATAAACAATATGGTGGTATTGTTCCTGAAATTGCGGCACGCAGTCATGCTGATAATCTAAGTATTTGTTGTGAACAAGCAATGCAACAAGCTAAAATTGGTTGGACACAATTAACGCATATTGCTTATACCGATGCACCTGGTTTACCTGGTTCACTGCATACAGGAAAAATTTTTGCCAAATCATTGGCACAATTGTTGAAACTTCCTATTATTCCTGTTAATCATATTCATGGTCATATCTATTCATTTATGATTGACAAGAATAAAGTTGTTACTTACCCATTTATGTCCATCGTGCTTTCTGGTGGACATACTTGCATTTACTTAGTAAAAAATATTGATCACCTGGAAATATTAAACGAAACAGCCGATGATGCGATTGGTGAAACTTTAGATAAAGTTGGTAGAATCTTAGGGTTTAACTATCCAGGTGGTGTTAGCATTGACCAGGCATTTAATGCTCAAAAAGCTCATCTAAAATTAATACACCATTTTAAACCCGAAGAAAAATTTAGTTTTTCAGGTGTAAAAACACATATTACTAATTTGGCTAACCAAAGTAAGATGAAGCACCAAAAATTAGATAAAATTTCGGTTGCTTCATCTTTGTTGCAATGAGTGGTAGATGAGGTAATGATTAAACTTAATTATTATTTGCAAAAATATCCTGCTGTTAAATTTGTGACTATCGGTGGCGGTGTGAGTGCAAACCGATTACTACGGAATGAAATAAAACAAGTATCAAAACCAGTATTTTTACCAGAGTTAAAATATGCTAATGACAATGCTGCCATGATCGCTTTATATGCATATTTAACGATTCAATAATGTAATTTCGTTTGAAGTAATAAAATCCACACCACGTTTTTGATATTTCTGCCCCTGATTTTGTTTATCCACTGTTCAAATACTTACGAGCAATTTATGAGCGTGGATTAAATCAATCATTCGTTGACTTGCTAAAATGGCACGAATACTTACATTACATTGACTATTTATTGCTTCTATGATGCCACGTTTCCCTAAACCATTTTGATTAAATTTACTATCAATCAAGTTATAGGTAATGGTTTGTGGATCTATTTTTTTTAATAAATCCAAAGTTGAAAAATTAAAACTAATAAATGAACTGCTTGTAAACAAATTGTTGGTTTTTACTTTCGTAAGTAAATTGATTAACTGTAATTCAGTTAAATTAGGTTGTTTTAATTCAATAATGGGAGCTTTATTGTAATTTTGACAAATATCAAGATATTTATCTAGCGTACATATGTATGAGGGCACAAGTGTTTGATATTTAGCTTTAGGAATTATCAATGGTAAAGCTTGAATGTCTTGATAATTAGCTTGATAAATATGGATATTTTTATCTGCAAATGGGTTACTATCATGTGAACAAACTCACACATTGTCAAGCGTTAGTCATACATCGGTTTCGATTCCGTATACGTTTGTGTTTTCCGCAGCCAAAGTAAAAGCTTTTTCGGTATTTTCTAAAGCTAATAATGAAGCACCACGGTGGGCAATTAATTTACTCATTAATATGATTATATAAAGTGTATTTTAACAAAATGTTAAACTTGAGTGCACGACTGTAAAAGTGTGATTTTTCTAAAAGATAGTTTCATGAATAATAAACATTAAACTAACTGTTACTTCATGACTTTTTCAAATGAATTAATTAAATCTCCTAATGTTTTTAAACTAGCTAAATCATCATCATGTAAACGTACATTAAGACTTTTTTCTACATTAATAATGATGCTCATTGCATTAAGTGAATCGATGTTGAGAGATTTTAAAGTAGAATTGTAAGTTGATGGATCAAGGGTAAGCTTTACCCCTGATTCGTTGGCAGCCTTCTGAATGGCTTCAATAATTTTTTGACTAGACATATATGTTTGCAAATCTCCTAATTAAACTTTGTCCATTATAAGGTTAAATTTAGACATTTTTAAGAAGATAGTTTTTTTCGATTACGCTTAATTCTTCATACCGTGATAATTGTTAGCGTAGTACCAAAAACGGTAATACCAATTGTGATACCAATCCATATTCATTGATTATTAGTTGAATGTTGGTATGGTTGATAATCACTTTCTAATAATTGCAATTCCGCTAATGACACATTGGTATCCATCGTCAATTGAATTTGATAATTTTGGTAATTTTTATTAGCATCAAATGAGAACTCTCTAGTTTGTTGAGCATATGGAAAGTTTTGATTATTGTAAGTAGCTAATATTTTTCAGTTTTTAGCATCATCAGAACCGAGAATTTTAATTGTATTAAATTTTTGGTTGTCCATGGTTGATGTTAGCATTAACATATTGATAATAAGCGTATTATTTATGGTACTTTTTCGTTGTCAAAATAAAGTAACATGACGTGAACTAAAATTTACCATGTCATTGGAGTTATGATTAGTCAATGGTGTGACATCAGTGTCATCAGTAGATGTAATGACACCATTATTGGTAACATCGATAACGGTGTTAGGAGATGTGGGGATGATTGTTTTTGCTCCTCAATTAGTAGGGGTAGGACTCATATTAAATGATAAAGTATGATTACCACCTAATAATTGATCTTGGGGAAGATAAACATCATTCAGTGGTTTGTTGTCAAGACTAACCATAGCAATGTATTTATTTTGACTACTATTATTGTCAGCAGTAATGGTTAATTTTTCGTCATTATCACGTGTGACTATCACTTTGTTAAATAATGGTGCTGTGATTATGTATTTACCACTAGCTAAAGCTAAATCATAAATGCCTAAGGATGATAATATGTATCAAGCTGACATTTCACCATTATCTTCATCACCACAATATCCCTGACCAATATCGCTACCAATATATAGACGTTGTAGTATTTCTCTAGTCAACGATTGCGTTTTGGAAGGCACCCCAGCAGCAGCATACATGTAAGGAATATGATGGGAAGGCTGATTACTCATGCCTAATTGCCCAATCCGCACATCGCGAGCTTCAATCATTTCATGAATTTCGGTCCAATACGATCCTTTATGAGTTGCCAATTCAGGAGTGTTAAAGAAGAGATCTAGTTTGCTGAGTAGTTCGTTTTGGCCACCATAAAGATAGGCTAATCCTGGAACATCAAATGGCACAGAGAAAGCATAATTCCATGCATTGGTTTCGGTAAATTCATAACCTCAGTCCAAAGGATTAAAACTACTTCCGTGCAGGATAAAGTCCCCGTTTAAATCTTTGGCTCTAAAAAAATTACAATCATGATCAAATAATGTGCCAAAGTTTTCTGATCGTCGTAATAAATAGTTAGCAGTATTTAAAATTTGTTGTTTGGTTTCACCCGTTCGTTGAACAGCTAAATCATCGGTTAATTTCGGATCATTAGCGAGTTTTGAAGCCATTTGGCTAAGTGCATAATCGTTTATATATCCTTCTAACGTTCAAGAAACGGTTTCATTGGAGTAACCGCTGGGTGGAGAAGAAAGATACGGAGTATATCCTAATGATGACGCATAATTCAATCCTTTTCTACCAGTCCCAGGATTTTGGCTACATGTAAAGGCATCTTTCATTCCAGAATTGTAAATATTTAATGCCGTATTTAAATCGGTAATTGCTCCACTGACATATGCATCAGCGAATGCTGCATCGCTTGATGTCCCTGTCATGGAATCAGCGTAACCAGGAGAAGACCATCTTGCAACATAGCCACCATCAACATATTGATATAAAAAACCATCAACTAACTCTCTAGTAAAATTAGGGTATAAGAGCGAATACGCTGGTCACACAGTCCGATATGTATCCCAAAAACCATTATTGACATACATTTTACCTGGTCGGATCGGATTACCATCGATAACTGGACTTTTGTATTCATAAATCGGATGGTTGTTATCGCCTGTATTTTCGAAATACTCATTCGGGTATAAATTAAGTCGATATAAATTAGAATATGTAGTTTGTTTTTGGACGTCAGTTGCATTTGAGTGGCTTAAATCAATCACTTTGAGCCGTTCATTTCATTTTTGAGTAGCTTGATGATGTAATTGCTCAAATGATTGATTACCAACTTCTAAATTTAAACTTTTTTCAGCTTGCATAATCGAAATATAGGAAGTGGCAATGTTCATCAATATCGGATTTTGACTATTAGGTTGGTTAAAACTGATGTAATTATTTGTACCTTCGTGAGTAAATGTTTGATTAAATGTTGCATAGATGAACATCTTGCTAGCACCTGTGCTCATGCTACTCTTATTATCAACGAATCCCGAAAAAGTCCGATTAACAGTGTCAAAGTTAAAACTATAGGAGCTATCAGTACTTTGTCTTGAATCAAAAATTAATGTACCAATACTTGTATCATCAGGAAATGTAATACGGAAAATAGCACTATGGCTAGATGGAGCAATTTCAGTTTTAATATTATTTTCAAAAGTAACAGCATAATAATCTGGTTGAGCGATTTCATTTTCATGTTTAAATGGTAATGCTCGTGCAGATGGAGAAGGATCGATATTACTAGCGATTGAGGGCATAATATGGAATTGCTCACGATCACCCATTCATGGACTTGGTTCATGTGAAATCCCAATGCCATTTAAAGTTGGTAAATTAGCACTATTAGTATTGGCTTTATAACTATACAATCAGTCGGAATTAGCATTAGTCATTGGTGTATAAAAATTAAAGCCATTCGGAACACTTGTAGCAGGAATGTTATTTCCACGTGAGAATAATTCACCCGAATTAGTGCCGCGTCTCGTATCTACATAATTAGTTAAATGTGTGCCATCAATTGGTAGTTTAGCTTTTATTTCAAGATCGTCAATGTATCCCGAAATTGTAGAAACATCTGGCCCAGCATAGTCATAAGTTAATAAAATGCTATGAATGTATTTTCCGTTGATTGCCGATAAATCAATTATTTTAGAGTTTCATTGGGCGGCATAAAGTATTTTAGCATCGCCTTGTGCTTTTGGCGTAATACCATATCCATATTGATCTTTTAAATTTAAGTCAGATAATCGCTGTAATTGTGTGACATCAGCAGGGCTATCGTTATATAGTAAATCTAATGAAATATAAGAACTGGCATAATTGTTATCGGCATGATTGGGATTTGCACCATTTACACCCAAGCTAGGAAATATTTTATAACTTAGTACAAAGTGATCACCTATTTGGGGAGCGTGATCATTTACTAGTTGATCGGTACCAAAAATAATGTTTTCAAATTTTTTCTGACTAGAGTTATTTGTAGCTACCGTTGCTTGGTATTGATAACTTTTTAAACCCGTGAACCCAACTTGATTGGCGATGTTAAATCCTTCGCCTTCAATACTGTTAGTAGGTCTAGTAGCTTGAGTGGGGCCACTAGTAATAGTAGTAGAAACATTACTAAATCCAGTTGGAGATGTATATTGGACATTTGTTTTGGCTGTTAGTGCTTCGTCGGTTTCAAATGAAGCATAGAAAGGTGTACCAGTAGTTCCTGATGTTGCACTTAATTTCTTTAATTCACTTGAGTTTAATGTCGTTATCGCGGTAGAAAAGCATATGAAACATGCAGTAATCGGTATTCAAATATTTAGTAAATATTTGAATTTTAATCAATATAGTTTGATGGATTTGGTTGTGAGTGTATTAAAAGATTTTTTCATATTTGTCATTATTGATAAACTATCTTTATGGCAAAGCATAACTTAATAGTATTTTAATGCTTATTAATTATTAACTAATTTGGTGGATTTGGAGCGGGTAATCGGAATCGAACCGACATTAATAGCTTGGAAGGCTATAGTTCTACCACTGAACTATACCCGCGATGGATAAGTAATTTTAACCTAAGAAATTACTTATATTTACTTAATGTGTCAAATAACGTAACGATTACCGCGAAAATAATATCTTTATATTTTCTAATACTTTGTGGATATCAATCATTTCTAGGATTGATAAAACTGATAAAAAAACGAATAATTCACACTTTGAAAATCTCATAACGCAATCGCTTCATGATTTTTATTTGGTTTTCTAAATATTGCTGTACATACATGGCGGTGAATAGTTATTCAGTTTGTGTACAATTAACAAACTTTTGCAACTATAATTCTCCCCATGCAATTTCAT
>JAITJR010000064.1 GCA_031278855.1 Mycoplasmataceae bacterium
TCGTTTTCTTTTCTGAGGTTCTTGTATGATGTTAATAAATCTGGAATAACTAAATCTGCAAATTCACCTTTAATTTTTGATTTATGCCTATTTGGTATTGAAAAATTTGACTTTAATTGTCGCACTTGCTGAATTATGCAAATGCTTTATAATGAGCCGTTAGGTTCCTAACCACTATATAAGAAAAAGTAGAATTTAGATATTATGAATATTCTCTAGCTTTATTTTTATATTTAGCAACTTCTTTGTTGCGATAATTATGACCGAGGCTGCGGTTGTATCCATAATAACTATCTGATTTTAATAATCGAATAAAAGAAGCTTCGAGTAGGTTTAAACTTGGCATAGTACTTGTCGCTTCGATATATTCAATACGAAAACGATCACCATTAATGATGTCCTTATGGACTTTGGGATTGGCTTTAGATGAATCGTTAAAGTGCTGAACAATACGTAATCCAAGATTTGTAGATTACCCAACATAAATTTTATCTGTTGGAGATAAATTAGTTAGTTATTGCTTATCTCGAAGGATAAGGATAATAACCACCATCGCAATTATTCATTGCATGTGTACCTTGCTTTCTGCGGAGCACATACGGAGTTTGGCTTATTTTGTGTTAATATATTAATGGAGTTTGGTAACACCGTAAGTCTCAAAAACTTATCAAAAAGCACTTGCAGATAATGTGAGTGTTTTTTTTATTCAAGAGCGATGATTAAAAAGAATTACAATATATGTGTTAGGAGTTGGTAGTATATGGAGAAAAAGTTAGAAAATGTATGCAATTACATCCTTTCTAAAATACCGAAATATAGAAGGACACAATTATTTCTAAATAAATATTTGTTCTTTACTTATGGTTATTATTATTCTGCAACAGGCGAAGAACCTTTTGTTGCTAATTTTCATGCTTGAAAATATGGTCCAGTGGAAATGAAGGTTTACCACGAGTTTATTTTAGAACCAAATAAAAAATATGACATTAATACTCTTAACGATGTTGATTTAGATTTAGTTGATGACATTGTAAATTATTTAAATAAGTTAAACGAAAATCTTGTTGATAAATCGCATACATACGAATGTTGAAAAGGCAATTTAAATAATAAAATCCCACGTGAACAAATTAAAAGTTGTTTTGATGTGAACAACCAATTCAAAATTGAAGGTTCAGGCATCACAGGGAATGAATATTTAAATAAAATCAAAAGTATTTTAGATTAAATGGCAAGCCTACCGAAAATATTAGAACATTTTGACAAATGTTTTGATTGAACTAAACAAGCAAAGAAGGATTGTGAGAACATTTTTGTTTCGGGCAGAACATCCTTAAAAAGTAATTTGGTAGAACAATTAGAAATTATTAAAAATAATCCTTTATCAAAAGAAGGGAAAGGCGACCCGCACGAATATAATGAACCTACAATTCTTAATAAAAAATGAACCCGTAATATTTCAAAAGCAGATAGAATTTTATTTGACCCACATGTAAAACCAACAAAGATTATTTCTTGTTTAGGGCATCCAAATAGATAAACAAAAAACATCGCTGTGTTGTGTTATAACACCACCTTATGAGTTTGGATAAAAGGTACTTGCCACCCGAAAAAGGGTAGTTCGTTAAAATTTAAAAAATGAAATATAACTATTCACCGAGAATTAATTAAATTTAAAATCGCTAACTCAGATTTGATTTATCGCTGTTTGCAAGTCAATATGTCTTTTTAAATAGTTACAAAACTACACTCAAAATATCTATCAAAAACGACATTTTTTTGAAAAAAATAAAATATTTTTCAGCTTAATATTTGATTGTTCAACAGTGAATTTATCACGGGAAAAAGACTGATTTTTCGGCATTTGTGCGTATGTATGGTCATGAGAATGATTTTTTCTCGCTGAATGGTTACCGAAAAATTTCAAATACTTGAAAAAAATGATATACTCCCATCCGTTGTGGTCACGATAAAGCAGAAAAAACAGCAATTGGGCGATACTAAGAAAAAATTTAGTCTAAAAGAATTTGTATGACTGGGTTTTAATTACACAGTTGGGATAAATTTCATCGGAGCTTGTGCTGTTTTAACTAATAGACGTGATGTTAATACGGATGATGTTAATGGTATAGGCATGCACATCATTTGGATTTACTTGCTTGAAGGGTTATTCGCTGGTGTTTGTGCTTGAGCGTTCGCAAGAATTGCTCGTGTCTATAAATCAAGTAACAATGGTGGTGCTTATATCTATACACGTGGGACTTTCAATAGATTCATGGGTTTGTTTGTCACGTTTATGATATATGTCGGCATGCCATTTATGATTACTTTCCAAATTTTAATGTTGATTCGTGGTACTTTTTCACCGTCTTATGTATGAATACACGGTAGCAATATTCCTTGGTATGGTGTCCAGTGAGGACCATTTGGTGATTTGTATTTAGACTTAATAGGTATCGTGATTTATTTGTCAAGTGCCATAATTATTTTCTTTGGCATTCGTATGTACAAGAAATTCGCTCATATTACTGCGGCAATTAAATGAGGATCAGCTTTATTTTTAGTTATTGCTGCTGTCGGGTTGGCATGTACTAATGGAGCTGGTAGTAAAAATATTGGTGAATGGGCTCAGTATTCATCTACTCCAAGTGCTTTACATGTTAACCAAATTGTTGCTTCCTTTAACTCATGTTTCTATTTCTTCTCTGGATTTGAAATTTTCTCTACGGCTGGTCAAAATGTAAAAAATCCCCAAAGAAACATTGGACTTGGCGTTACTTTAATCATGGTTATATCCACCATTTTTTATGTGTTCATTTTGTTACTTTTCTTTGCTGCGATACCAATTAATGAAGGTTTCCAACAAAATGAAAGTATGAGTTTATGAAGTAAATTTTCTTCTAATAAAGTCATTTTATACGGCGGTCCAATCTTACTAATTATTAGTTCGATTTCTTTGAAAATAAATGCTGCTATGCAAAATTCTTTGTACGGGGGTACAATGATTCAACCAATGGCGGTGGAAGGATACTTCCCTGATAGTTGGGGAAAATTAGATAAAGATGCTCTACCAGCAAAAGCAAGTAAAATTAATTTAATTATTGTTGCTTTATTTGTAGTGATTTGATTGGCTATTCCAGATTTAGCAAAAGGTTTTCAAACTCAATCTCAATACAATGAAGAATTATCGATTCATGGTCGAGAAGCTGCTGAAAAGTGACTAGCTCAAGTACCAGCTGCATTTACTGTTGCTAGTTTAACCGCTGCTTCAAGTGCGATTACTATCTTGGTCTACATCATCGTATTGATATCGACTTTTAAAATGCAGCAAAAGAAGCAATTAACTTTACGAGTTTGAGAAAAAATTGCTTTTGGTATCACTCTTGTATTTATGATTTTCTTGTTTGTATATCACTATGGTGAAGTGGCCACAACTATATCTGATGGCGTCAAGAAACATAATACAGCTAAAATTGTTGGTAGTGTAATCGAATTAGCATTTGTTGTGATCGCTGTCGCTTTCTTCGTAACTTGATACTACACATATTACAGTCGGAAAGTCAAAGTACGTATTGCTACCGATCCAAACATTCAAAAACGAATGGATAGTGAGTTTTTACCAATTGACGATTGATCATTCACTGCTACTACCATTGCTGGGATTCTTAAGAAAAAACCATATAAAGGTCGTGACAAAGTGGTACGTTTGTTAAATGAGTACATGGAACGAAACATTCATATTAACTCTAATAGTAATAACCAAAATTATCGTGAGGCTAATCGTTTCTTATTAGTTCTAACTAAAAGAGTTAGCCCGCTTACTGCTTCACTTGATAAGATTGCCCAACGATTTGAAGTTACTAATGCTAAGAACCGTATTCATAAGGAAGTAATGTTTAGTGAAATTACTCGCGACGTTCTACACGAAGGTATTATTGGTCGATAGTCAACTAAAATAAGTTTACACGAAAGTTTACACGATATGTAATAACACCAACCATGTGCCGAAAACTATGGTTGGTGTTATTTATTTTGTGTTAAAGATCAATCGTATTATGAGATTTTCAATGTGATAAATTATTCATTTTTATACGGCAAGACTAATTTCAAATTGATCATAATACTTATGTGGGTTAGTACCAGGTAAATACCAAACCACATCTAAATCGGTAGTTTGTGGGTTGATAAATTGATAATTTAATTCAATGGTATAGCTATCCGCATTATTAGCAAATTTATTCATTTTCTTTAATGCTGATTTTAAAATATCACCAATATTTTCACGAAATTTTTGTTCATCAATCATTAAATTGTCTTTAGTTGTTAAACATTTTTTAGCAAAATCATTGCGATTAACAAAGCAGTTAATTTCTTCATGGTCATAATTTATATGGTAACTAGGGGTAGTATTTTTAGTCTCTTTTTTATTGTCATGAGTAATAGCGAGAGAACTTATGACGGTGCCACCAATAACACATAATGCTAGTGTAGCACATCCTATAGTTCCAATCTTCTTATTAATTTTCATACTTAAAATGTCATCCTTTTAAAATTATTATCAATTGAGTCGATTACAATTGGTCTGATATTAATGGTTTGGTCGTAATAAGTTTCACTTGAAAAGCTAAAACTTTTATGAAAACAATAAGTTTTACGATTACTATTTTGTTCAATTTGTGCAATTACTTCATAATAGCCAGAGCTTCTAGTGGGAAGATAAAAGCCTTTGTTACCAATCATGGTAGTAGTAATGTCTTTGGTAGTATCATCGTAAGAAGTGATGGTGTTAAAGTTTATATCGGCAGATTTATTAATTGGTAATACATCTTTGTTGTCGTAATGATACTCATGAATTTTACTTTGATTACCGACCGAATAATAAAAATTAACACGATAACTCACAATTGCAGCAGGTTGATCGGCTTGCAATGTTAATAAGTACGTGATCGGTTTTTTCAATTCATCGCATTCGTTGTTCATTTTGTAATAAATAACGGATTGTTCGCTATAACCACCATCGCTTTGGGAGGTCAAATGATACTGGTTTTCATTATTAAATCATCCTTCAACTTGATTGAATTTTAAATAATTACTGTAATTAAAATGTAATGCTTGCTTTTGTAAAATTCATTCATTAAGAAAATTATGAGTTTCATCGGCTCCATTACCAAAGGTAGTTTTAGCAATGATCTCAGGATCATAATCAAACGAAAACAACATATACATGTCGTAATTACTAATCTGTTGATCAAAAAATTTATTACCATTTGTATCGATGTTAACCGTACATTGATAAACTTTACATTTGTTTGATTGGTTTATAAATTTAGGAATAGAAGCATACGGATTTCAATCCAATGATATATTTTCAACGGAAGCATAAGGAAGCACAACGCTGGTTGTAAGCATATTCATTGGTAAGTTAGCATTCATAATAATGTAAAAATTTAAATTAGCAAACCATCGATTATCATGCATAGTAAGATTGCCGTCGACGCTATCAACATAGTCGTATTGATAGTTGTTTATGAGATTGCCTTCCAACTTTTCAATATTGTAATTAGTTGTAATGTTCATCTTAAATTAAGATAAGTATTTTAAAAACGAAGTTGCCGCTTTACGATACTTAACATAATAATTAGAACGAGAATATCCTAATTCTTCTGATGGAATACGATTTATATTAATATTACGAATCATTGAGGCATCTTCCTTATTCAAGCATCTTAAGATTAATTCAAAAGTATTAACATAATTGCGGTATTTATTAATTTGTTCACGGCTAATATTCTTATTCATAATTGAGTTATTCAAATTATGCAATTTAGTCAAAGCTAAGCGATATTGCTCGCAAATTTCTTCAATACGACTTCTTACCAACCTAAAATCATTTTGTTCAACAATAGTCATCCAACTCACCTCCTCTCTATACAGTAATAGACAAAAAAATTAAAAGTGACTTATTTTTTTAAAAAAATAAGTCTCAGCATCATATTAAATATTCTTTAATAATGATTTAACTTGATTTGTTTTTTCCCAACTCAAATCCAAATCATCTCGCCCAAAATGCCCAAAAACAGCAGTTTGTTGATAAATCGGTCGGTCTAATTCAAGTACTTTAATGATCGCAGCTACTTCCATATCAAATGTTTTATTAACTGCCTGATAAATTTTTTCAATACTGACAGTGTTAGTGTTGAATGTATCGATACGCATTGTAATTGGTTTAGGCTCTCCAATGGCAAATGTTAATTCGACTTCACAACGGTCAGCCAATTTTGCAGCAACAATATTTTTAGCAATTCATCTAGCAAAATAGGCTCCAGAGCGATCTACTTTAGTATAGTCTTTACCACTAAAGGCTCCACCACCAACGTGGGCTACAGCCCCGTAGTTATCCACGACAATTTTTCGTCCAGTTAATCCAGTATCACCAATCGGGCCACCAATTATAAAATCTCCGGCAGCATTGACACGAACCTTAAAGTCGGTATTTAAATCATATTTTTTGGCAACAGGTTTCATAATTTGATTCACTACAAAGGCATGAAAAGTCTTTTTGTTTATATTTGCTTCGTGTTGAATGGACATTAACATGTTGTTAATTTGAGGTTTAGTTTGACTTCAATCAACGGTAACTTGGGATTTCATATCATATTTAGCACCTTTGAATTTACCTTGATCAACTAATTTAGTGGCAGTTTTTACTAATTCATGTGCTAAGACGGTAGATAACGGCATAAAACTTTTGGTTTTGTTAGTGGCATAACCATAAACGATTCCTTGATCTCCAGCTCCAATTGTACGACGATCAGCTTTATCCACTAATTTATTAATTTCGGGTGATTGTCGGTTGATATTATTCAAAATATTAAAATCAGTTTCATTGTAACCTAATGACTTTAAAATATCTCATATCACTTTGATAACATCTACATATGCTTTAGTACTGATTTCTCCACCTACGACAATCAAACGATTACTAGCCAATACTTCACACGCCACCCGACTATGTTTATCTTGTCTTAAGCATTCATCTAAAATAGCATCAGCAATTTGATCGCAAATTTTATCAGGATGTCCTTTACCAACTGATTCACTAGTATATAAACCCATATTATTCATCAATAATTTTCTCCCACAAAATACTATTTAAACTTTCACATTGATGCAGTGTAACTGCATACACTTTGTAAGTAACCTATATAATAGCACAAAAATTACAAACGATATCTAGAATGGGTAACTATTTAGCTGAGATGAAATAAACATTTATTAAAACCCTAATTTTTTCCCTCCGCTTGTGTGTGTCGCCGATGGTAAAGTTAACAATTAACAAACTTTTGTAACTATAATTCTCCCATGCAATTTCATAGGGGGGGGGACAGAACTGCTAGTGCACTAAGCACAAATTTTAGCTTTTCTCTTTCTCACCAAACAAGCTTTAGCCATTTTAGCTAAAGCTTGTTTTTACTATTGCTAACTAAGGAGCCAATCATGAAAAAGAGCAAAAAACATTTAAGTAAAGCTGCAAAACTAGGATTAATCCTATCGTGATCACTTATTGGTGCAGGTGGTATAGCGACTGGTGGTCTTGCTATTGCTGGTTACGTATTTAATGCGGGACCTTTCGCACCAAGTGTCACCGATACCATTAATTGAAATACCAACTATCGGCCAAGTATGAGTAAAGGTCAACAGCAAATTTTCCATGCTTCATCATCAAAGGAAGGCAAAGTTACTTACTCCATTGGCAATCATCCCGATGGAGTGGAACTAGTAGACAATATTTTAAATTATTCTACTAGTGCTACGGTTAATGAAAACACCAATGTTACTATTATAGCCACAAGCGATAAAGGCGGTCATAGCTCCATCAAAATTACCCTTTTGGCTGATATTCCAACTCCAACTCCAACTTTATCCGCCACCATTTCTGACAACAACCTCCGGCTTGACACCTCTGGCACCGCCACCCTATCGGTCACTGAAATCAACACAACTTCATGAACAAACCCTACTATCGCTGTTCCGATTGGCCTTACTGATTCTGGGTCTTGGTCCAACACTACCAATCCTCTAACTAAAACAACTACCATCTCCATAGACCCCAGCATTCCTCCTACCGTCGGCTCCTGCACCATCACTATTTTGGCCGATGGCTACGACTCCATCACCCAAACCATAACGGTATTACCAGCAGCAACCACTACCTTAGTCATCAGCCCAACGACATTAGCCGACGATACAGATTTAGTCAATGCTTGCAATCTTGAGATTATATCAGGAGTGCTGGATAAAAAATCTAATTGGGACGGGACGACAAACACAACCTTCGCTAATTATCTCGCCAATCTTCACATCACCACCATTAAATTCGAAGGCATTACCTCCATCGCCTCTTATGCCTTCGAAAACTGCATCGCCCTCACCTCCATCTCCCTTCCGTCTTCCCTCGCTACCATTGGAGATGGTGCCTTCAATAACTGTACAGCACTCACCACTGTTGATTTCTCCAACTGCACCGCCCTCACCACCATCGGCTCTTCCTTCCTCTCCAACTGCCACTCCCTCACCTCCATCGATCTCTCTGGTCTCACTTCCCTCACCACTATCGGCAGCGACTTCTTCTCCGGCTGCTCCTCCCTCAAATTCATCGATCTCTCCTCTCTCACTTCCCTTCAAACCATCGGCAACAACTTCTTCTCCAACTGCACCGCCATCAAATTCATCGACCTCTCCCCACTCACCTCCCTCACCTCCATCGGCAACTGATTCCTCTACAACTGCACCGCCATCAAATTCATCGACCTCTCCCCTCTCGCTTCCCTCCAAACCATCGGCGACTATTTCCTCTTCAACTGCAACGCCCTCACCTCCATTGACCTCTCCCCTCTCACTAACCTCACCACCATCGGCCGCAGTTTCCTCTCCAACTGCTCCGCCCTCACTTCCATCGATCTCTCCCCTCTCACTTCCCTCACCACCATCGGCGACTCCTTCCTCCAAGGCTGCTCCGCCCTCAAATACATCGATCTCTCTTCTCTCACTTCCTTTACCTCCATCGGCAACTCCTTCCTCTACCAATGCTCCGCCCTCACCTCCATCGACCTCTCCCCTATCACTAACCTCACCACCATCGGCCGCAATTTCCTCTCCAACTGCACCGCCCTCACCTCCATCGATCT
>JAITJR010000068.1 GCA_031278855.1 Mycoplasmataceae bacterium
CGCCATGTTTGCCTCCAACAACACCGCCGTCATTGAACGTTATGCCTTCTCCAACTGCACCGCCCTACACGAAATTTACATCCCAGCTGAGGTGGCAGCGGACCTTACAAACGGTGAATCCTATGCCTTCAACAACTGCTCCGCTAGCGGTACAATTTGATACCCTATAGGCAAAGAAAGCATAGCTACTAATTTTAAAAGCAAATTTACTGGACTGCAAAATTGAACACCATCACCAATATCATAAACATCAATTGCCATCCAATTAAAGACGGCATTTGTGATAAATGACGCCAATGATTCACCACTGTATATGCACAATCATATTTAGCGAAAATAAATAAGTATCAAATATCGATTGTGCTAGGAAATTTTTAAAGTGGCGAATTATTCATTTTTTAATTTCTATAAATATTTCCTCGGCGAATAGTTACTATTTTACTTTTATGTCTATTAATCTATTTTTATAAAACAGACTAACAATTTGAGAAACGACTGTTAGTGATATAGGCAATCGGGTTTCGGTTCTTGAATCGTTAATGCCACCACAAGTTTTAAAGTAGTAATTAAGCAAACAATAACAATTGGGTTTTACCAAGTTTTAAAGATTCAGGTACATTAATGATTCTCTGGTTACTAGAACCACGATATTTTAAATTAGATTCAGCTAATTTTTCATTATATTTTCCATCTACCAATACATTAATATTATGAAGAATCATTTTAATATTTAAATCAGTTTGCGATAATTTCAATAATGTTTCGTATTTATAGCCACTGTACACCCAAATATTAATATGTTGTTTTTTTAGTAAAACAGCTAATTTAGCAAATGCTTTTGCTTGTTGAAAAGGTTCGCCTCCTGAAAAAGTGACTCCAGTTAAATATGTCTCTTTCGTGATTTGATTAACTAAATCTAGAATATCAAATTCTTGTCCGCCTGTAAACGGTCAAGTTTCTGGATTAAAACAATTTTTACAGTGATGACTACAACCTTGTGAAAAGAAAACTTTACGTAAACCTTGACCGTTTACTGTGCTTTGTTCTGCTATACCTGCTAAACGTATTTTATCCATTTGGTGATTATTTAACTTTTTTCTTGGTTTTAACGATCGATGATCTCATAGTTTGTTTCGAACGTTCTTGGTTGGCTTTAGCTGCACAATCACGACAATAACGAATATGGAAATTCATCCCAATGTAATTAATGTTGGTATTCTCGTAAGCTCATCGTACTACATTTTCAATCATTTCACCAGTCGGATACGAATCAAATTCGACATAAGAAATATGACCGCCATTACATAGTTTATGATACGGAGCCTCAATTTCTAGTTTTTTAGCAAACGAAATAGCGTAATCAACAGGGACATGATAACTATTGGTATAAAATCCTTTTGAAATAATCCATGGGATATCACCAAAACGGATTTTATCTTGTTTAGTAAACTTACCAGACAATCCTTCAGCTGGTGTAGCATAACAACTGAAATTCATTTTATATTTTGTCTTATATTCGTCACATTTTTTTCGTAAATAACCAATAATTTTTAGACCCAAGTCTTGAGCTTGTGGACTTTCGCCGTGGTGTTTACCGACAAGTGCTTTCAAAGTTTCAGCTAAGCCTATAAAACCAATGCCTCATGAACCGTTTTTCATAATCGGCTCAATGGAGCTATCTAATTTTAAATTTTCTGAACCCTTCATTAAGTGTTGCCCAGCTACAAAAGGTAAGTCTTTTACTTTTAGTTTTTTTAGTACATCATGACGATGTAATAATTGCTCTTTTGCTAGTTCAATCCGTTCATCAAATAATTCTCAAAATTTTTGCATGTCTTTATTTGCCATGATGGCAATTCGTGGTAAATTGATAGTAGCTGGAGCATTATTGCCCCGACCTTCCACTCCAGGCTCACCATTGATATTAGACATAATATAGGTACGACAACCCATGGTAGCTGGTAGATAACCTTGGTCATAATATTCTTTATTAAAGTCAGCATCAATATTCATAAAAGTGGGATTCATTCGTTGACTAGCCACATGACATGCAATTTGAAATAAATAATAATACGGATCACTCGGATTACGATTAATGCTTTTTTTAACTCTAAAAATAATATTAGGAAAAATCGGTTGCTCTCCTTGCCCCATCCCTTTTAAATATTGCTCTAAAAAAGATTGACAAATCATGGCGGCTTCTGGGGAATCAGGGATGCCAATATTAATGGATGAAAATGGTACCTGACTACCAGCCCGAGAATGCATGGTGTTTAGGTTATAAACTACAGCTTGCATGGCTTGATTTACTTTTTTAATTAATTCGTGCATGACCTTTTTTTCAAAATCTTTTTTTTGCAGACCCAATTGTTGGAATTGTTGCTCGATTTCTTTTTTTGATAACCTGACAAATGGAGCCAAATCATTGTCAAAATTAGGGTGAGATTGTCCACCAAACATATCGTTTTGAGTAGCTTGTAAAATGATGCAAAGTAATTCTGCTGCTACTTCGATATGTTTAGGTGGATTAATGGTACCGTAGCCAGTGTTAAAGCCTTCAGTTAACATTTTTTTTGTCGGGATATGTAAACAATTTACCGTGAGGTTATAACTATCTAAGTCATGGATATAAACGTCGCCCAATTCATGAGCTTTAGCAATGTGTTCAGGCAATACTGAAAGTAATATGTGTCACTTATTTGATTCCGAGGCAATTCTTAATAATTTAGCGGAAAAATTATTACCAACATTAGCAGTCTCACGGTCAGTTTCAATCCCAATTTTACTAATCACTTTCATTAGATCTGTTTTACGTTCACGTTGGTGAGTTCGTTCACGACGGTATAAGTTGTAATCTTTTGCTAATTTATGGTAACCTTTTTCGTTTAAGGCTTGGACAACAGTATCTTGGATTTCTTCAACGTCAAACTCCTCTTGATCAACTTTATCTAATAATTCAATTACATAATCTTTAACAACCTTAATTTCGCTTGCTTTAATATCGCTAGCCGTTCCTTCTGCAGCTTTATTTAAAGCTTCACTAATTTTAGAATCGTGGAATTTAATTTTTCTTCCATCTCGTTTAATAACGTATTTCATTTATGATCATCCTTTCGTATTTTTAGTTAATTAAAATGTATAAATTTAGCATGCTGGTTAGCTAATTTTAATATCACGTTTATGCTTTAATAATGCTTGAAGCAAATTCTTGAGCCATGTTAGTAGCTGCTTGTAGTTCCTCAGGCGATGGTCTAAAACGTACATGTACGCCATTTTTATAAGGTTTTAGTTGTAATGTACTAGCCATGTTGGTGAGTATATTTTGAGCTTCACCACTTCAACCGTAGGAACCAAATATTAACACTGGTTTGTCTTTCGTATTGATCGCATCAATATCAGCTAATAAATGAGTAATAGGTGGGACAGCATTTTTGTTTAATGTCGGACTACCAAGACAGAAAGCAGTAGCTTGATTGATGAGCGAATTCAAGGTAGCACTATCAAAAGCATTGGCATCATATATGTCAGCTTTAATATCCTTGTTAACTGCGTAAATACCTGTTTGAATCGCTTCGGCTATCTTTTTAGTATACCCATAGGAAGAGGCATAAATAATCGGAATTGATCATACGGGTTTATTGAGAACACTCCACTTACGATATTGGTCAAATACATATTTGTATAAACCTTGAGTTGTTAATATCGGGCCATGACTAGTACAAATAAATTGGCATTCCAATTTATTTAGCTTATCTAAGCCATCGTTTACATATTTTTTAAATGGACTAAAGATAGCATTGTAATACAATTGCATGGCACTTTTATAAGCCTGGGGATAAGCGATAGCAGTATCAATCATGCTAGGCTCGCAATAATGTGAGCCTAAAAAGTCACAAGTAAATACGGTTTTTTCTTCTTTAACATAGGTAAACATGGAGTCAGGTCAATGTAAGAAAGGAGCGTTGATAAATGTTAAAGTTTTGTTCCCTAATGATAAAGTATCGCCGTCTCTGACAATGTGTATCTTTAACGGTAATTTAATGATTTCCTTCAAAAAAATGCTACTAGATGGCGAACAATAGATTGCTATATTAGGTATTTTACTTATTAATTCTCTTAATGCTCCTGTGTGGTCAGGTTCACAATGGTTTACAATTAAATAATCAATCTTATTTAATGGTGTTATTTCTTCAATATTGCTAATGTATGAATTGACGAAATTTTCATGGCAACCATCAATCAAAGCTATTTTTTCACCTTTAACAATATACGAATTATATGAAGTACCGTATTCGGTGTGCATCACAATATCAAATATACGCATGTTGGGGTTTAGAACACCAACAGAATATATGTCTTTAGTAATCTTAAACATGTTTATACTTTATTAAATTGGTTTTTGTCAGCCCCACAAATTGGGCATATCCAATCAGCTGGCAAACTTGCAAAGGCTTGGTTTTCTTTGTTTTCGTCGTATGTATAACCACACAAGACGCATTTATATTTAGTCATTGTATTTCTCTCCTTATAAAACAAATATTATCTAGTTAATAAAATTATACATGATGTTTCTAACGAATTTAGAATCAGCCAGAAATTTAATCAAATTTAATCAAAAAAATTAAGTTATTTTAAATTTATAAAAACATTTATAATTCTCCCATGCAATTACATAGGGGGGGGGGACAGATCTGCTAGTGCACTAAGCACTAAATTTAGTCTTTTTCTCTTTTCACAAACAAGCTTTAGCCATTTTAGCTAAAGCTTGTTTTCACTAATTGCTAACTTTAGGAGTCAATCATGGAAAACAACACCGAAATCAAATCACAATCATCCCACAATAAAGATCGCAAAATCAAAGCTGCCCTCGCCACTAGCACAATTGTCGCTGGACTAGGTGGCGGTATTGGTATCGGCTATGCGATTTGGCACAGTCAAAACAATCCACCAGAGCCAACT
>JAITJR010000092.1 GCA_031278855.1 Mycoplasmataceae bacterium
TCAAGCTTTATATTGATAATGATTGAATGTTTTAATTTAAATGCGATATGAAAACGTTGGCAAACTATTTAAAATATTTGAATAAATGAATAACAGATTACTGCCATAAAGCTCACACTGAGGGAGTAATAGTGGGGATTTCTGGTGGAGTTGATTCGGCGGTAGTGGCGGCAATTGCTAATCTCAATAAGAATATTAAAGTATTAGGGGTATGAATGAATATCGGTAATACGGCTTTAGATGTTAAGTGTGTTAATGATTTAAAGAAACAAAATTGTTTTCCGATTATTGACGTTGACTTAATTCCAATTTTTAATCTTTATAAAAAGGTATTGAAATTAAAAACACCGCTTGCCATTACTAATTTAAAAGCCCGTCTCCGTGCTGTGGCTTTATATGCAATTGCCCAAGAACATCAGGCATTGGTAATCGGGACAGGTAATGCCGATGAGTTATATATGGGTTATTTTACTAAATATGGCGATGGTGCTTGTGATTTATTACCAATCGCTCATTTAACCAAAATGCGAGTTTTACAAGCCGCACAAATCTTAAAATTACCACATGCAATTATCAACCGTGCCCCCACTGCTGGTTTATACGAAAATCAAACCGATGAAGCTGAAATGGGGGTAAAATATCACGTTATTGATGCTTATTTATATGGTAAACCAATTCCTAAGGTTTTTTTGAATATAATTGAAAAATACCACCAAATGAACGCCCATAAATTTAAGATGCCTCTAAAGCCGAAAAAGTTTGAAAAGGTTAAATAAATAATATGTCAACTACAACATCAACGAAATCGCAAAGAATTAATCCTGTTTCCATTGGCATGGCATTTTTAATATTTGCGGTCATTTGTTTATTGATCGGTGGCTTTTTCGACTACCAAATCAGTAAAAATGTCGCGGGTTTAGACGAACATAAATGAGATGAATCTTTTGGAAATTATTTTAGTTTTATTCCAGGAACGCTATGTTCAATGTTAATTGCATTTGTGGGTTCTTGCTTAGTGATCAGTCAACCGCATAATTTTAAGAAAGTAAGTTCAAAACTTATTTATTTAGTATTGGCATATCTGTTGGTTGGTGCTTTAGTTTGATTTCAATGTTACGACGGAATGATTCGTGAGATTTTCTATTCTTTTCATTTAAATAAAGCCTACCCATCTAATCAACCAACGGGAAATTTTGGGGTATTGTATGCTTTAGCGGTTGCCATCTGTTTTATGGGTGCTAGTTGTTTCATGATTCACTATAAATTAGGTCAACATAAAAAAACACTGTTTAAATGATGTCTTTTTGCTTTTTTAGTTATCGCCATCCAGTGATTAATTGTGACGACTTGTAAAAGTAACTTGCCTCGAGAAAGATTTTTTCATTTAAAAAATAATGAAGGCAATTTTAGACCATGATATTCATTGATATGAAATAAATCCAATGGCAGTGGTTTCGCTTACTCTTCTTTCCCAAGCGGACACACTAATTGAGCCATCGCTTTAATACTACTATGTCCGTTAGTTTATGTGATCTCACCTAAAAAACCATGATTAACAATTACTACAACTATTTTTGTTGCGATCATTGTTATCACTACGATGTTTGCTCGTATTCAAGCCGCACGTCATTATTTAAGCGACACGGCGATGTCTGTGTTCATTAGTGCAACTTGTAGCACAAGTATATATTTACTTTTTTACAAGTGGAACAAGTTTTCCGTTAATTAGTAATTAATCTTTAACAAACGGTATTAAAGCCACGATTCGAGCTCTTTTGATTGCATTAGCTACCATACGTTGGTGTTTAGTGCAAGCTCCTGAAATGCGTCGTGGTAGGATTTTACCATTGTAAGCAATGTACTTACTTAATAGCTCAACATCTTTATAATCAATGTGATTTACTCCCATTTGACATAAATAACATACCTTCTTTTTCATGAAAGGACGAAATTTACGGTTACCAGTTGGTTTTCTTATTTCTGCCATTTTCTACTCCTTATTAATTTCATCGTATCATTCTGTGCTTTGAGTCTCGTCATATTTGACCGCCTCTGGTTTAGGTTGTTCTAAATCGTTTGATTGTTTTACCACGCGTTCAGGGAAAGACTCGTCGATGGATTTTGTTGGTTCAGTTTTATTGGTGGTAGTAGTGGGGATCGTTAATCCACTATTAGCATCTTTTTTACTACCGATGGAGTTGATGGCGTCGATGACAATTTCGGTAATATAAACGATCACACCTTGCTTATTAGTATAACTACGACGCGTTAGTTTACCATCAATTGCTACTAAATCACCTTTTTTAAGGTATGTGTTAATAAAATTAGCTTGATTTCTTCAGGCAATACACGGAAAGAAGTAAGATTCTTGCTTATTAACATTATCGCGAGTAGCGATAGTGATTCGAGTTTGATTAATGCCTGTTTTGGTCGTAAATGGTTCTGGATCAGCCACTAATCGTCCGACTAAAAATACTTTATTCATGCAAACCTTCTTTTTTGATTTCTAATAATTCGCTTTGAGCTTTTTCACGAGCTTCACGTTCAGCTTTAATTCGAGCTTGCTTATCTTTGAATCGTTTAGCCTTATATTGTGATATTTTCACTTTTTTAGGATTATTAATTGCGCGGTGACCGTAATCTTTCTCTAAATTGATTATGAGATGACGCAATACTGCTTTGTTGATTAAAGCTAAACGTCGAAATTCTGCGATTTGAGTAGGGACGTTGCTTTCAAAGTTATATTGGAAATATCAACTTTTATTTTGACGACGGATCGTATAAGCCATATCTTTTAGACCAAGATTGGTGAATTCAAATTTTTCATTTTTATCAATGATGTCTAGTAGTTCTTTAATCGAAGTTTTAGCTGAATTTTCATCTAAACTTCCATCTACTAGCAACATAATTTCGTATTTTGCCATGTTGTTTACTAAATGTGCTCCTTATGGGTATTGTCTTACTGAATGTTCAGACAAAGAATGCATTCAATTTAATCAAATGCTCAGCAATTATATAAGAAGACATGCAAATTTTTTTGCATAACAAAAAAAGATGCTCAAAAAAGACGTGCAGAAATAACTTATTTTTATCGCCACAATATGTGTGGGTGGTTCATTAAGTGAATGAGTAATTTCCAAAAAATGTTAGAAAACATTTACAGCAAATAGCGAGCTTCACATAAAACCAATATGTACCACTGGTAATGAACATAATGTGGTAAAAAAGTATTTTAAATATGTTCGGTTATAAATTGATAAAGTTGTTCGTTTCAAGGTTCTTCCATGCTTAGTACATGAAATCCTTTTTGGAAATATTGCACTCGTCCTGTTGTATTTCATTTCTGTTTAAATTTTTCGAAATACTTTGGTTGAGCCATAAAATCTTCACCTGATTGAACATAGTACATGTTGTATTTAGAATTACCAATATTTTTGTTTAAAAATCGTCATGCTGGTTTAAAACTTCATCAAGATGCTAAATATAAGCGTAAATCCACAATTTTATCAGCGTTTGCTATTTTGGATAAACGAACCAACAACTGGTTAGAAGAAAGCACCTCGGATGTATCTTTGGCGTGATAATCTTTAAACGGCACTCCCAAAGGAATAGTTAATAGCATTTTAAAAAAGATCACCATTCTTTCCGATCATGGTGTATGACTAGCGTCTTTAATACCGTGCGGCATATTTCAGCAAAATACTCCGTCAACTTTATGAGCATGATGTTTGTAATATAGATACGCCAATGCACTCCCTCATGATTCACCTAAAATGTAAAAACGTTTGTTAGGGAACATTGTATGTATCTGTTCAACTATACCATGAAGCTCTTTTAAAAAAAATCTGGGGCTACGTTTAAGTTTATTTATGTTGTTACCATGACCAGCTCGTTCAAATCCTACTAAATAGTGATTGTCAAAAAAGGCATAATTCATAATTTGTAAAAACGGAATAGTTTGTCCTAAGCCACCAACAAAAAGAAAAACAGTGGTGTTGTCTTTTTCTTGAAGTGGGCTAAAACAAACTAAAGGAATTGGGTGTTTAAAACCCTTAATGGTAAGCATCTGTTTATTTTCACGACTAATTTCAAATTTCTTCATACTTGCTATTTTTATATTGTACCTTAATCATTTTGATAAAACCAACTTGGGAAGTTAATAAGATGAGTTTGTTAAGACGCATAATAAAAGGGATTGAACGTCGGTTAATAATGTGTAGATACCCACTTTGAATTTTTTTAAGTAGTCGTTTATCTTTAACATATGACTGCATAAAACTCAATTCATTGTTAATTTGTTTTTTTCTTTGTCATTTATAAATACTAGTATCCAACGAAATAATTAAAATAATTAAGTACAACATTTGCTTGACAGAATTAATGAGTGATTTGGTTCTTTTCACGCTAAGATTACGAGCAAGTTGATGTAGCATTTCATGATAAACATATTTAAGACTTGATAAATTCTTAACGATTTTATTCCAAGATGTGGATTGATTGCTATCCCCAAAGTTGTATTTATAAGTGAAAATGTTTCGTGGAAGCAGGGCAATATTTTTACTATGTAGTATGGTTTGAAATACAAGTAGACTATCGGTGTATGGTTTTTTCACTGGTAAAGGACGCATTTTTTTTAATAAAGATACATTTCAAGTGAGAGCGTGCATGGTAAGGACTTTGGCAAATTGTAAAGTGTCAAAATCACTATACACGATCTTCTTTTTTAAATTGTAGTGGCGTTTCATTAGATGATTAGTTTTTAAATCATTAATGGCAAAGCTAGTAATGACAACATCAACATTAGCTTTAGCAAGATAATGTAAATGTTGTAAATAACTATGCATATGATTAGTAAAAATGACATCATCGCTATCTAGTATTTTTAAAAATTTGGTTTTGACGTGTTGGGTAGCATAGTTAACACACCCGCCTCAATTATTATTTTTTACTCTTATTAATTTAATAATCTGAGGGTATCGGTCAAGCCAAGGTTGCAGGTATGGTTGGAGTGGCTTAGTACTACCATCATCAATGATCAGAACATTAAAATATTTACCAAATTGGTAATCTAAGGATAGTAACGTTGCAATAATTGTTTCTTGAGCGTTGTATGCTGGGATAACAATTGTAAGAATCTTAGACATGCAATATATCTAAATATCTCACTCACAAACGGGTTTTGATCCTTCGGCAGCCATCATTTTACGGCAAGGTTCGCATCGCCCTCAATTGGGGCAAGTTCGTGTCGCACAAGGGCAATCTTTCTTTATTTTTTCAGCCATAGTAGCAAGATTATAAACCATACAACTTGATATAATCAATTTACAACTTTATGATTATATCCAACGCTAGAATCGTCCTAGAAAATGAAATTATTAATGGTTATATTGAATTTGACGATAAAAAAATTACGGCTATTAAAAAAGGAAAAGCACCCCAATCAAATTATGATGCACAGGGGTGTTATTTATTACCAGCTTTTATCGATAGCCATACGCATGGGGGTTATGGTTTTGATTTCAATATGTTGATTAACAATCAACATCAGCAAGAAATGTTGAACTATTTATCACACATCAATCAAGAAGGTGTGGGTAGTATTTTGATGACGACAGTTACTTGTAGTGATGGGGATTTAAATGCTATTGCTGCAAATTATAAAAATATTAAAAAGGCCGACATTAAAAATGTAATAAAAGGGTGATACATTGAGGGTCCATATATATCAATCGCCAAAAAAGGGGCACATAATGCTAAATTAATTAGACCAATTGACCTAAAACAAACTAAACGTTTGTGTCAAATGTTACCAGATGTCACCAAAGTTTTAGCGGTTGCTCCAGAGTTTAAAAATAATTTACGTAAATATAAATTAGTTAATGAAAAGTTCTTTTTGGCTACTGGTCATTCCGATGCCAATTATCGGGAAGCAAACCAATCCTTTGATTTAGGGGCGAAGCGCATTGTGCATTTGTATAATGCTTTACCAAATTTTGATCGACGCCACCCCACCATTATTAATGCTATTTTCAATCGTCGTGATTTAAAATGTGAATTAATTTGCGATAAAGAGCACATCGCCCCAGAAGTTATTTTAAATACTTACAATATTTTAGGCGCGGATCAATTAATGGTCATTAGCGATAGCTTGCTAACCAAAGGATTACAAGATGGATCATACCATATTTGGGGAAACGATGTTGATAAGCGTGGAGCATTAGATTATTTACATGGCACCAATCAAATTGCTGGTGGCAATGTGCCTTACAATAAACAAATTGAAAATTTTGGAAAAATTACTAAATGTTCAATGTGTGATATTTTAAAGATAAGTAGTTTAAATGCTGCCAAAAGTATTAATCAAGCAAAAAAAATAGGGAATTTAATTAAGGGAGCCGAAAGTAATTTCGTTTTATTAGATGAACACTATCGACTCAAAGCTACTTTTATTGGCGGGAGAAAAATTTAATGTCAATTCGTTATATAAAATGTACAGATATCAATCGTGTCGGTCAACAAGTTGGTCAATTACTAATCAATCAGGTTAAGCGTGAGCCACATTCGTCTTTTATTTTGGCTACAGGTTCAAGCCCAATTACTACCTATAAGATATTAGTTCAAGATCATCAAATAAACCACACCGATTGATCTAAAACTACTACTTTTAATTTGGATGAATATTTAGGACTAAATGAAAAATATGCACAACAATCATATCGCTATTTTATGGATGAAAATTTATTTAACCATATTAACATTGATAAAGCTCGTACTTATTTTCCTAATCAAAGCTTAATTGGCAGTAAATACCAAGAATTAATGCAACGTTATCCACGCATAGCGATAGCTATTTTAGGTGTGGGTAATAATGGGCACATTGCTTTTAATGAGCCAGGTACCCCAATTGACTCTTGGACGCATATCGTTAATTTGACGGCGTCTAGTCGTCAAGCGAATGCTCGTTTTTTTGATAATGATATTCATAACGTTCCTACCCAAGCAGTGACGATGGGTCTAAAAGAAATTTTACAAGCTAACCAAATTATTTTGATTGCGACTGGTAAAGCAAAAAGTGAAGCAATTCAACATTTAAAATATGCCCAAAAATTTGATCCTAATTGACCAATTACGGCTTTAACATTGCACAATGATGTAATTGTATTTACCGATGCTTTAATAGATTAGTCATAAAAATAGGAATTTAATTTTCACTTAATAGTTTAAAGAAAACATCTTGCGGTACCGATACATTACCAATTGCCTTGAGTTTTTTCTTACCTTCTTTTTGCTGTTCTAACAATTTCTTTTTTCTAGTAACATCACCGCCATAACACTTAGCTAAGACATTTTTGTAAATAGCTTTGATGGTTTCTCGAGCGATAATTTTTCCACCAATGGCTGCTTGAATCGGAATTTCAAATTGCTGACGCGGGATTAAATCTTTTAATTTAGTACAAAGTTTATTCGCTTTAGCATAAGCAAAGTCTTTATGACTAATAAAAGATAAAGCATCTACTTTTACACTATTCAGCAATACATCGACTTTGACTAAATTTTGGGGGCGGTAATCTAATAAATCATAATCCATGGTGGCATATCCACGCGAAATTGTTTTGAGATGATCAAAAAAACTATAAATGATTTCACCCAACGGAATTTCATAAGTTACACGATGACGCATGGCGTCTAGATATTCTAAATTTTGGTAAATACCACGGTGGGTAGTACACAATTTCATAATATCGCCGAGATAAATTTCAGGAGTTACGATCATTAATTTAACAAATGGTTCTTCGATTTGCTTAATGTAGGTTCGATCAATTAGTTTGGAAGGATTATCAATCATTTCTACCCCGCCATCAGTTTTGATGATTTTATATTTAACACTAGGGGTAGTCATAATCAAATCAATTTTGTATTCACGTGAAATTCGTTCACGAATTACATCCATATGTAATAAACCTAAAAAACCACAACGAATACCATAACCCAACGCTTGGGATGTTTCGTATTCATAAGTTAATGAAGAATCACTTAGTGATATTTTTTGCATGGCATCTTTTAATCCATCAAATTGGGCGTTGTCAATCGGATAAATTCCGCAATAAACCATTGGTAATATTTTTTTATATCCAGGCAACGGAGTGGTCGTTGGATGTTCAAAGTCAGTTACGGTATCCCCGACATTGATGTCGTGGGCGGTTTTAATGCTGGCAGCAAATCACCCGACATTACCACTGCTCAATAATTCGCGGTTAATTGTCTTGGGTGTTCTTACCCCTACTTCGGTCACAATAAAGTCTTTATTGGTAGACATCATTTTGATATGTTGACCGACCTTAATGACCCCTTCTTTAATCCGAATTAAACAAATAACACCTTTATATGCATCGTAATACGAATCAAAAATTAAGGCTTGCAATGGTTTTTGATCATCCCCCACTGGTGGGGGGGGAATGTACTTAATAATAGCATCTAACACGGCTTGCATGTTTAAACCAGTTTTGGCAGATACAGTTGGAGCAGTAGCGGTATCAATCCCAATTAAATTTTCAATTTCACTTTTGGTTTTAGCAACATCTGCAGATGGTAAATCAATTTTATTAATGATGGGAACAATTTCTAAATTATTTTCTAAGGCAAGATAAACATTTGATAAAGTTTGAGCTTCGACTCCTTGGGTAGCATCTACCACTAATAATGCTCCTTCACAAGCAGCTAAACTACGTGATACTTCGTAGGTAAAGTCAATGTGTCCTGGTGTATCGATTAAATGCAAAACATATGTTTGATTATCTTTGGCGTGATATTGCAACTCGATGGCATTCAACTTGATGGTAATACCACGTTCACGTTCTAGATCCATACTATCTAAAATTTGTTCTTGCATTTCACGTTTAGTAAGTGTATTAGTCATTTCAATAATTCGATCACTCAAAGTAGATTTACCATGATCGATATGGGCAATAATACTAAAATTTCGAATGTTATGTTTGCTCACAATTAATTATATTTTACCGAACATTGTATATAATGTGGCAAGTTTATAATTTATATCCTTCAAATTGGGAGCAAAGTCGAAAAATGGAAAATAAAACTGAATCAGTTACACCAGAAACAGCATCAAAAGGTGATTCTCAGCCAGTTTCTTTGACAAAAGAACTGAAAGAAGATGTTAAGGTGGTCACTCAAGTATTGAAACAAAAAAGTATTAAAACGGCTGGCATATTTGCGCTAATTGCTGCTGGGCTTTGATTGATTGTGTTAATTTTTACTGCATTTAGTCATGCTAATGATTATGGTACAATCACATTATCCAAACAAATATTAACAATCGTATCGTTCGTTTTCTTTATTGGGATTGGGGTATTACTATGAATTTCATGAAAAAAGCTAATGGCTACAAATGAAAGTTTTAAATTTCGCGATATGTGTAAGAAATTTTTATTAATTTCGATTATCGTTGTTGGTGTTTCGATTTTTTTACAGATTTTCTACATTGCTGGAGCATTTGCAGCGTTTGATTATGATTACTGAAAACCAATTTTGGCACTTCTATCAATATTAGCTTTTGGCGGTATTGGCTTAAGCGTTGCCTCTGGAATAATGTTAATTATGCCAAGCACAAATAGACAATCTGAGCCAACTGGAGATCAATAAAATGTCGAAGTCAAAAGAATTAACAAAAGAGTTGGTGTTGGATGTTACCATTGAAATTCCTAAAGATTCAAAGGTAAAGTATGAGTATGATCGTCAAACTAAACAAATTAGAGTTGATCGTATTCTTTATGGAGCGAATGCATATCCGCAAAACTACGGTTTTATTCCTGAAGCTTTAGACTGGGATGGTGATGAGTTAGATGTATTGGTTTATGCACAACAATCATTTAGCCCAGGAACAATAGTTCCGACACGTATTTTAGGGGCAATGGAAATGATCGATGACGGGGAAACTGATACGAAGTTAATTGGTGTCATTGCTGTTGATCCGCGTTTTGCGAATAAAACTTCTTTAAAAGATCTCCCTGAGCACACTCTCAAAGAAATTAAAAATTTCTTTGAAACTTACAAGTTGTTACAAAATAAGAAAGTTATTGTGAAAGGGTTCAAAGATGTTAGTTGAGCAATCAAAGAATATCATGAATGTTTGAATTTAATGAATACTTATGGTCAACTCCCTAAAGAAGAGTTCATTAGAAAAATGCAAAAAACACATCCAGAAAAATATCGAGGTTAAAAATTTTATGTCTGATAATAAATCTAAAGTAACTCCAGAATATATTCGCAATCTTTCGCCAGCCGAATGAGCCAATTTTCGAGTTGAATCATGAAAGAAAAAACAACAATATTATGCAGGTCCTACCCCAGAATGATATTTAAAAGATCGTAAATCTTACGCTCGATTTATTGATCGACTAAATAAACGTAAACAATATCTGGCCCAAAACACTAATGCTGATACCTATAAAGGTGGTAGTTTGACTAGAAAAGTCGAAATTTTAGCAGGGGATGATATTGATACTTTTGCCGACGAATAATTAGTGCATTAAATTACAAAGTTTTGAGAAATTCAAAAACATCTTTTTTATTAGTTTGTTTCATTAAGAATGAACCAATTACAAAATGATCAGTATAGCTTTTGGTGGTTTTCATCACGTCAAAATTTACGCCCCCATCCAATTGGATAATTAATTTTGGGTTATACCGATCTTTGATTTGTTTTATTTTCCGCAAATTATCAATAGCCTTTGATGTAAATGCTTGACCGCCTCAACCAGGTTCAACACTCATAACGCAAACATAATCGCAAATTTTTAATAAATTTAAGTATTGCTGTGCATCAATATGAAATTTCAAAGCAATGCCATATTTGATATTTTTGGTTTTGAGTAGTTCAAAAGCTTGCCGACATTTCTCCTCTGATATTACTTCTGGGTGAAAAGTGAGAGCATTTATCGGGTAGTCAATAAAGTCTTTAATTCATTTAATGGGGTCTTGTACCATCATGTGAACATTACTTAACATACCGTATTGCTGAATCGTTAATAGTGGTTGTGGGCCAAAGGCAGTTTGGGGGATAAAAATACCATCCATCACATCATAATGAATATAAATAGCCCCAGCTGCTTTTACCTCTTGTAATTGTGCTTCAATGGTGTTGCGGTTAAAAGCCAATAACGATGGTTCGATTATTTTCATAGTTATTTATTCAAATTAGTATCTCGCACAAAAAACTTTAAAGTGTTATCGATTTTTTCATCGTGACACATGAAAGTTACCACATCACCTAGTTCGAATTTAGTACTATTAGTGGGTGGAAAAATAACTTGGCCTTGACGTTGGATCATCATGATGGTGGCACCATACTTATTACGAATATTTAATTCGGATAATGTTTTGTTCAAGATGATTTTATTATTTACCGTGACTTTAACTCAGCTAAAACCACTACCGATGTTGACGATATCAACGCCAATATTGAATAATGCTTGGAAAGCAATCCGATCCGCTATTTCAATTTCAGGAATTACCACACGAGAGATCCCCATGGTTTTTAAAACTCGTTTGTGGACATTGTTAATTGCCTTGGCGATGATATCTTTTAATCCTAATTCTCGTAAGTTAGCACAAACCATGATACTAGATTCAATGTTACTAATGGCGACAACCACAGTATTGACACCAGTAATACCTGTCTCAGCAAGTGAATTAATATCGCTAGCATCACAAGCGATGGCTAGTTCATGAATTTTACTTGCGGTTTGTACTAAATTAGGATTTTTGTCAATTACCATGACATTTTTTCCCATGCGATTTAGTTGATATGCTACTTCGACTCCAAAACGTCCTAAACCAATAATACAATAATCATTTTTTGCCATATTTTAATACTTTCGCTAACGTGCATTATTATAACAATAAGGAACCATAATACTATAATTACGAGATTCTTTATGGTTAAGAAATCTCCCTTTGATCATAGTTCTAAAACTATTCGACCGAAATGATGAAGAGTACTTTGGCGTGTTTTATTTGGACGTACCATTCCTCAAAAATTATTTCGTGCCTATATTATTGTGATTGTCTTGGGCTCAATTTTATTGTATTTACCCATTTCTTTACAACATGGGTATCTGATGAAATTGGATGATGACCATAATATTAGAGAATATACATACTGAGATGCATTATTTATTGGGGTGTCCGCTTTAACCAACACTGGGTTAACACCTACGATCATTAGTGAAACATTAACTCCGTTCGGCCAGACGGTGATGATTGTTTTAATGGAATTTGGTGGTCTTGGTTTAATGACGGTGATTTATCTAATATGAAATTTATTTCGGTTTAAAAATAAACGTAGTAATTTAAACCAAATTATCATGCTCCAGTCCGAACGGGGTAATGAAAAGATTGCTGGAACTTTTAGCTCATTAAAGATTAGTGTATTATTTATCTTAATCTGTCAGATTTTTTTCATGTTTATGTATTCATTTTGATTGTGTTGAATGCCAGTTTATCAACAAATGCCAGTAACTTATGACGGACGTCAAGTATCGACAATATCTTCTTTATTAACTGATGACACTTCCCATCTTATTCGTTCTTATCATAATTATTCTTACTCGTTATGACAAGGATTATTTTTTACTGTATCGGCAATTAATAATGCTGGTTTTGATAACTTCAATGGTGGTATTTCGATTGCAGCCTTTCGAAATGACTGAAATGTAGTCTTCCAATTAATGGTTTTGATTGAAATAATTATTGGTGGGATCGGTTTTCCACTAATTTATGACTTGATTGAAAAAATAAAATACAAGCATAAAGGACAAGTGTACAAGCTCACTTTGTTTAGCAAAGTAGCATTGATTAGTTATTTTGTTGTAGCCATTTTAATCGCAGCTTCTACTTTTGCGTTTGAATTTGGTTACACTGGTTTCCAAAATGCTGAAGTTGTGCCTGATAGTAGTGAAATTGGGGCAAATGTGGCACCAATTTTTGTTCCTATTTATGATATTGCTCACTACAAAGAATATGCTCATGAATTTGGTAAAAACGTCATGTTTAATAAATGTTGAGCGATTTTCTTTAATTCGATGTCCACTAGAAGTGCGGGGGTAGGGACAATTAATCAATCAGTTTTATCGCCAGGATCACAGTGGTTATACATTGTTGCGATGTTTATTGGCGGCTCACCTGCATCGACAGCTGGTGGCATTCGAACTACGACATTGGCCGTGATTGTACTAACAATATTTGCCAAAATTAAAGGACGTAAGGATGTGATTGTTTTCCACAAAAAAATTCCAGATGATACCATTCGTGAATCATTTTTAGTGACTTTAACAGCTATTATGTTAGTGGCTGTCTCGTCCATTATTGTTTTCTATACAATCACTTTAGATCCCGACAATGGTGTGGCAGAGAAATATACCCTACTCCAATGTGTGTATGAAACTACGAGCGCCTTTGGAACTGTAGGTTTTTCGATGGGAATAACTTCTTACATCAATCATTTCGGACAAATTGTTTTATGTTTTGTGATGTTTGTGGGACAGCTGGGTGTATCATCAATGTTGCTATCTTGGACTCGAAAAGATCCTAAGGGTAATCGTGTACATTATGCTGAAGAAAACATTCGGATCGGTTAATATATATTGTGCAAAAAGGATTATTAATAGTATTAAGTGGACCAAGTGGTGTCGGGAAACACACATTATGGACTGATCTGCTTAAAAATAAGCGGTTAAACTTAAAGTATAGTATTTCCATGACGACTAGACCGAAACGTTTTGACGAAGAGCACGGTAGAGAATATTTTTTTGTCCGTCAAGCTGATTTTCAGGAGGCAATAAAAAATAAACAAATGCTTGAATATGCGACATATTGTAATAATTATTATGGTACACCGAAAAAATATGTTGATGATTTACGTCAAAAAGGGATTAATGTTTTGTTAGAGATCGAAGCTCAAGGTGGTTTAAATTTAATCAAACAGTTTCGCAAGAGTAAAGACCCAGGTTTTATAACAATTTTTATTTTACCACCCTCTACTAAAGATTTAATTAAACGTTTACGTTTGCGTGGCACTGAGGAAAAAAATATCATCGAAAATCGGGTGAAACAAGCACGATGAGAAATCAAACAATCTAAGTATTATGACTATTGTATTGTGAATGATAATCTGAAAAAGGCTAGGGATAAATTAAAAAAATTGTTACTAGAAAAAATTCACGAAAATGAAAAATAAGGTTTCGATTTATGCTTTAACTACGGATCAATTATCCGAGCAACTAGTTAGTTTCGGTTTAAAAAAGCATAATGCGATTCAAATTTATCAGTGGATTTATCAAAAGCAACTTATGAGTTTTGATCAAATGAGCAATATTGCTAAAGCAAGTTATGCGATATTAAATCAACACTATTGTTTTAATAATTTGACAATCATTAAAAAAGAAAGTGATACCACTGAAGCAACTATCAAATTTTTATTTCAATTACATGATGGACAATACATTGAAACTGTATTGATGCAATTTGATTACGGTTATAGTGTCTGTATTTCGAGTCAGGTGGGGTGCAACATGGGGTGTAAATTTTGTGCATCTGGATTACTAAAGAAACAACGTGATTTAACGGTTGATGAATTAGTGTTACAAGTAGTACAAGTACAGCAATATTTGTGAGCGAAACAGCATTCTCATATTAGTAATATTGTAGTAATGGGAATTGGCGAACCTTTTGATAATTACGTAAACTTAAAAAATGCTTTAAATATATTTAATCATCCTCATGGGTTAGCAATTGGCAATCGTCACATTACTATCTCCACATGTGGTTTAATTCCTAGAATTTTACAAATGGCCCGAGATTTTCCACAAGTAAATTTAGCAATTTCACTCCATGCCCCCACCAATGAATTACGTAACCAATTAATGCCAATTAATCAAAAGTATAATTTAGAAAATCTTCTTATTACGATCAAAAAATACTTAGCGATTACTAACCGACGCATTAGTTTTGAATATATTTTATTACACGGCATTAACGATAGTGATATGCACGCCGAGCAATTGGGTAAATTGTTAAAAGGTGTATTATGTTATGTGAACATAATTGTTTACAATAAAATCAATGAACAACAATTTATTCCTTCGAAACGCTACTTACCTTTTATGCAAATTCTGAAAAAATATGGGATCATTACCACCAAACGGTTGGAACGTGGTATTAAAATTAATGCAGCTTGTGGGCAATTGCGAGCTCAACAAATAAAATAATGTTAGATTTCAAAAATCTAACATTATTCATAGACAAAACAAAAGGTATTTTAAAAAGGTGACATCATTGTTGAACGTGAAGGATATGCAGACATGCGAATATAACCAGCGTTGTGTTTTGATGCATAGAATCTGCTCTTCTTCTTAGTTGATTTTTCAGGTTCGTTAGCATGTGTAGCTTGCATAATTGATGTTACTGTATTGGTAATAGTACTTATAGTCATCGTCACCCCCATAATGATTATCCATAAAAACATTGGAGCAATACCACCGTTAGTTTGCTTCTTATCATGTTCAGTCATTAGTTTCATAGTTTCACCTCCTTTCTATATATTAATAGACATGTTTTTCAAAAAAAGACTGATTTATTTTTTTTAAAAACTCTAATATTTAGCAACACTAAACCTGTACATTAAGATTTTTATCTTTTATTAATACAAAATGCCTATATTAAAAATTTGCATCTATCTAATTCAAGTCGCGACATTCACTTTACCTGCAATTTGGGTCGATATTGTTGGTTACTTTTTTGATTATTAATGATTTTCTGGTTGCTAGTCATAAGTAGAATTATCCACCCCTATAGATTAGTGCTTTTAAGATGGGTTACGATGGGTTTTACCAGTAGCACTACAGTTGTTTTCTAGTAGGATAACTATGTCAATGACCGTATAATAATAAAGTGATACTTACCAAAACAAAAATTGTTAAATATCTAAGTAACATCACTTTGTTAAGCTTTTTG
>JAITJR010000012.1 GCA_031278855.1 Mycoplasmataceae bacterium
CTCTCCACCATTATTTATTTCTTCAACTTTCTTTAAATATCTTGCTGATTCTCTGAAATTTTCTACTTGTCGATTAAAATAATAGCCAGTTTGATAATTTTCGCTCCCTCATTGAAAAACCAAGTCAACTTGTTCTTTAGTTTTGCAATTATCTAAAAGTTCAGAAAGAGCTTTATAGTTATTGCCAATAATAATTTCATCATCTAAACGCTTTTTGAGTTCTATTTGTTTGGAAGAGATGTATTGTTTGAGGTTTAGACTCTCTCTCTCTCTCTCTCTCGTGCGCCATGTGTTTCATTAAACTATTATATAAATTAATAACAAATTATTAATTTTGTTAAGAGAAAAAAGATACGATTAAAAAATAGTAGTAACTATTCACCGAGGGAATAATATTCTTATATTTACTTTGTAAATATCAATTGTTTTTCGGATTTATAGAAACTGATAAAACCAACTAATTCGTCGCCTTGAAATTCCCATAGACAATCAATATTTGATTTTTATTTAGCTTTGCTAAATATAGTCGCATGTATGTACACGTACGGGTCGGTGAATAGTTACAAATAGTATTTGACATTTTCAAAATATTGTCTTATAATGTAGTTAAGAAAAGATTAAATAGGTATGTATATAGCAAGAATTATTGACAATAGAAGTAAGAAACCTTATCTCGTAATTAGAGAATCGTTTAGAAATGCCAAAGGTAAACCTACAAGTCGAAATGTAAAAAAATATGGCTACATAAATGAAGGTAATGAAAAAGCACTTTATGAAAAAGCAAAGAATGATTTAGATATTTTAAATTCTAATATCGAAAAACAAACCAATATCATTGTTAATTTTAGGGAGCAAAATTCCACTTCCCAACCAATAAAAAACCTCGGCTATTGTATATTGGAGCAAATATACAAAGCATTAAATATTGATACTTTTATCAGTAAAAATACTCCCAATAATATTAAATCTTACAACGTTAGTGATGCACTTAAATTATTGATTTATTCGAGAATTTTATGACCAGGTTCTAAAAATGAAGCATACAAAAAACAAAAATTATTTTTTAATGCATTTGATATCGATTTAATAAATGTTTATAGAAGTTTAGATTATTTAAATTTAATCTCACAGAGTCTACAACTACATTTACACAAAGAACTATCAAAATTGTATAAAAGAAATTTAACTTTAACTTTTTATGACATCACTAATTATTTCTTTGAAACCGAAATCGAAGATGATTTAAGAGCCAAGGATGTATCAAAAGAAAATCGCGAGTCCCCAATTGTCCAAATGGGTTTATTAATGGACCAGCAGGGCATTCCAATTGCATATAAACTATTTCGCGGCGACACACTTGACCAATTAACATTAATTGATACAATTGAAGAATTTCAAAAAATATTTAATGTCCATTCTATCACATTAGTAGCTGACAAATGCTTAAATTCTGGGCGAAATTTGCAATACCTAATCAATCACAAACATAAATATATCGTTAGTCAAATGGTCCGTACTAATGATGAAAAGTTTAGAGAAAAAATTTTGGATCAAAATAGCTACAAATGACTATCTGGTCAACATAATTTTAAACTTAAAGAATTTGAATGACAACATGAATACACCGATAAAGAAACTCAAGAGAAACATCAAATAAAATATCGTGTCATAGCATATTGATCACAAGCTTTTGCTGATCGAGAAAAATTTAAACGTGATCGCAAAAATGATGTAGACTGAGACAAATATCAGCACGACATAGAAATGGATGGGTACTATGCCATTATTACTAGCGATTATGATTCTACACCGATTGAAATTATTCAAAAATACAAAGAATTAAGAAAAATAGAGGAAATATTTAAAGTTACTAAAAGTGATTTAGATGGTAGACCAGTCTATGTCTGAAAATCTCAACACATAAACGCGCATTTCTTAACATGTTTCATTGCTTTAATTTTCATTAAATTAATACAAAAATGTTTAAATTGAGAATATAGTGCATCGAAAATTCAAGAATGTTTATTATCTGCAAGTTGTCAAAGCCTTAATGCTAAAATCTATTTACTCACAAGGCAAAGTCTTGTATTTAAAATACTGGCAGAAAAAATGGGCTTGAACTTTAATTTTCAATATATGAAAGAAGAAAAAATTAGGAAAATACTGAAAGAATTTACGAAGAAAAAGTTCAGCTTAACTACAAAATAAATCTTAAAAAAGTCGATTTTATCGTATGTTTTTGCCATTTTATCCTTCATTAAGCGTTAAACTCGAGAGACTTATTCAAATATTATGTAACAGATGTGGTTTAAGAAACACATTAATTAATGAATATGCATATTTGATAAAGGCAGTATCTTGGAAAATATTGTTGATATATGAAAACTTATATATTTGTCTTTAATCAATTATGTTGTTTTCTGTGGCTCAAGTAATTGGATAAGATGTTTTATCACCTTTATCGCTTCAATCTTTTTCCCAATTATTAGAGGCTTCAGTTAGATGTGTAAATACAATCCCGTCAATTTTCATCGCAGCAAATGGCTGACTACCTATGTATGTTTCAGTATTCTTTTTAAAATTAATAGTTATTTTGCTGGTAAATGTTGTCCTAGAAAAAGCGTTATCTCCAATAGAAACTACTGAATCGGGAATAGACAATTTATCACTTTTCATTCCTTCACAATCATAAAATGCCTGTTTGTCAATTAATTTAACTGAATTACCAATTTTTAAATCTGTAAAACCTTTGCATGCTGCAAATGCCTGGTAATATATTTGTACAACTGAATCTGGAATGGTTAATGTCCCAGTCATTTTAGCACAATTAGCAAATGCTTCTTCTCCGATATTAACTACTGAACTACCCAATTTTAATCCAGTTAATGATTTACAAGCGTTAAAAGAATTAAATCCAATCACAGTAACTCCGTCACCTATAGTTAGCACCCCATCTAGCCCAGCACATTTAAGGAATGCCTGATTCCCAATCGTTTCTACTTTATTAGGAATAGTTAAATCTCCGCTAAGGGCGGAGCAACCAGAGAAAGCTTCATCACCAATGGTAATAAGCGAATCTGGCAAAGACAATACTTGTTTTATAGTTGTACAATTGTAAAATGCTTGTGCTGCAATAATTTCTGTTCCAGCTTTAAATTTGACATTAGTTATTTCTTCTGTCTTATCATTTATATTTTGACTACTACCTAAACAAAAATACACATCCTTATTTTGAATGTAATAAACATTGCCTTCATCTTTAAAAATCTTACCATCAGTTTCTTTGCTATCAATTAAACCATCACAATATTTAAAAACGCTTTTACCCAAATGTTTTAAAGTTTTCGGTAACAATACTTTAGTCAGTCCTGTACAACTAGTAAACGCTCCATCTCTAATGGTGTTTACAGCTTTACCCAAACTTAAAGATGTAAATCCTTTACATCCATTAAAAGCACCACTATCAATTATTTCCACTGAATCGGGAATTAGCAATTCTCCACTTAAATTACTACATTTAGCAAATGCATTATCCCCAATGGATTCTACCGAATCTGGAATGGTTAGTTTGCCTGTTAAACCCGTACAGCCAGAAAATGCACTAGCCCCAATAATTACAACAGTATTAGGAATAGTAACATTACCTTCAAAATTATCTCGACATCCATAAAAGGCGTAATCACCAATAGAAATAAATTTGTAAATCTTATTATTGTGAGAAATACGATTAGGGATTATCAAATTTTTGGCACTAAAATTGATTGCATTTAATCAACTTTGATCTTTAATCCCGCATGTATTGTCGCTATCATCGAATTGAAAGTATGAATCATTTACATTTCCACTGATAAACCCCTTCCAATTTTTCATATTATCATTACCAATATAGTCATAAGTCGGACTATTGTTATTGGAACAACTTGTTGTCATAAGTGGCACTGTAGCTATAGTGCCCAATCCTATTATTCCACACGTTAAACCCATTAGGGTTTTTGTATATTTATGTCGGCTTGAGTTTCCTTTTGACACAAGTGACTTTTGGTTATTCTTATTGCACCCAACAGTTTTATTTATTTTCATAGTAAACAACCTTTATTATCTTTCATTGTGGCATATATTGCAAAAATCTCTGTTCATAGAACGTAGCATCCTTCTTTATTTTTAATTGGTTAAATTATAGACTACGTTTTTTGGAAAAGCAAATTAAGAGTAAGAAAATAAATTAAACTCAGGTTATATTAACTTTAATTTAATTAATTGATACATTGCAAATTTAGGTGTAAACTCTTGATAAATTGTTTTTTTATATCGGTAATAATATCTTCTTCTTTTTCATTAGATTTACCCTGTCGCATGTCTTCATAGCGTTTAGCAATTGTTTTAATAAAATATCTTCAATACTCTAAATAATGAGTGTCTTTATTAGAAAAAAATAGGAATAAACCAAATAACCTAAAAAGTTTGGCTGCCGTTACAATAGCGGTTCTTTTATTGCCATTTTTTCATATTTGTTTAGTCGTAATTTTATATACTATTTGGACAACAAAATCTAAAATATCGTAATTTTGATATTGAATCCCTTGCATTACCGAATGAATTAAACTTTCTAGTTCACCTTGATGTTGTAAACTACAATCGGTTAATTCTTCGGTATTTTCGGTTTCCAAGTTAACTGCTTTATCGTGAGCACTTAAAATTATTTTTAGTATCTTTTCATAAAAATTTTCTGAAATACCATCAATTAATTCTGGTTTAAAAATAAATGGTTGAAATCTAACTTTTTCAACCAAATAGTTACCTGATTTTTTATCGTATGAAAAATTAACATTACCCTTAGATGTTAGTTTTAAACATTTAAAGAAAAATAACGGATCTTTCTTGGCGTTGATATATTTACAATTGAATTTAAGCATCATTTCGTATTATATCGTCTAACTTAGAATTGTATAAAATCCTGCCAAAATAAAATAATCAATAAAATAATCAAAACTTTATTTATTTTTGACATATTGTCAACATTTCATATGACACTATTTGAATCACTAGCTCTAGTATTTGACTATAGTCAGTATACGTTAGATGGGATTAGATGCTTTCAGAATGCTTATATTTTCAATATGTCAAAAATATTGTGACTAAACCGTTGTGAATTAAAAAAATTAAGTCAACGAGCTCACTAAGTGATTCAGCACTTTCCAATATATAAGCAACAAGCCGTGAAATTTTACTAAAGAATAAGTTCCGCTCTTTCCGTTGAATTATTTTTTAAAGTTCATCATTATTTTACATTAAAATGGCAATTGTAAAATACCACTAT
This sequence comes from Mycoplasmataceae bacterium, assembly GCA_031278855.1. GTDB lineage: Bacteria > Bacillota_I > Bacilli_A > Mycoplasmatales > Mycoplasmoidaceae > Malacoplasma_A. Next base: position 5,318 of record JAITJR010000012.1, read on the forward strand.
AAAACTGTAGAGGTGTATGATTAAGCATAGATTTTTATTTAGTTAATTTAACAAGTACTTATGATTCAACAGCTAAAGCAGAAGCATTGCGATAATTTTTAATTAGCTTCTCGGTAAATAAATAAAATATTTTTAGATCAATATTTGATGCCAGATTCATTACGAGAAAAAAACTGATTTTTTTGATATTTATCTATATATGTGATGCTTTTCTTCGGTGAATAGTTACAAAAAAGAACTCTAGCATTTGCTATGAGTTCTTTCTCAAAAAATGGGCTTGGCGGGGGTTATAGGAATTGAACCCATATCAGTGGTTTTGGATACCATTATTCTACCATTGAACTAAACCCCCCCCCCAAAAAAAAATTATTTTTCGTAAATGAAGATACGTTCAATAGATT
>JAITJR010000048.1 GCA_031278855.1 Mycoplasmataceae bacterium
CTTAAAGACGATATTTGAATTCAGTTTTTTGTATCACAAGCTGACTTAGATGCTTTCACATTGGGTTACAATATTGAAACTTCCTTTGCCATGATGCAATTTTTGCAAGATACTTTAAGTGCCTGAAAAAATCCAGAAATAATTAATGAAAAAGATGAATTTGAAGCAGATCGTACAATATCGATTGGTTGTAATTCAACTCTTGCAGCCGTAGCATATGCTGATGGAATTGCTACTTTTGCTATTGGTGTTGCAGCTCTCTGCTCAGGAATGATTGGAAACGCCTTAGCGGCAGAAGCATTTGTAAATGCAACTTTTGCTTTGCTTTTTGCTTCGACGGCAACAGTGGGAATTGCATACCAAGCAAATGCCCGTGATGTTGCCAACCGACAAGCCGATGTAATTCATCAACTAATTGAAGCATCTACAAAAGTATCCGACGCATTTCAAAAAGTAGGCGGCACAATACTGACGGTATATAGTAATATTATGGATCCTAAAAAAGATTTCACTATTAAAGGAAATGCTTGTCGATTTGTCCAAAATCAATTAGTTTCGGTTGATGATGGTGTACCGTTCAATCAATTTGCAATTGATGTGATGCAAATAATTTCTGGTAAGACGATTAGTAATTCTGATGAAATTACTGGATTAAAAAATTTATCAGATGAGCTAACTAGTGCAAAATCTTGGGGTTTTGATACTTTTAAGTGGATCGTGAGTGGGGCCGTTGTGTATGTTGTTGATACACTTTTATTTGATTCGCTCTCAGGCGACACAATATTGTCTAAAGTAATCGGAACCATAAATGATTATGCTTCTAATTTTTCTGCCGAAGAACCAAAATCATTTGCTCAATGCATGAATGGCGCGATTGAAAATTGGACTAACACAGCTAATAATAGATGTGCCAGCATATGTGAATGATTAAGCGGCTCAAAGAATCCGAGGGCTGATTTTCCTGCAGCAGCGTTGGCAGATGCTATCGAACCCGAACATCGACCAGGTCGACGAGCGGTTGCTGCTGTAGCAGCACCTGGCGCGGCGGAAGAAGTAGTTATTGATCACGGTCTTGACGAGGAAGAAGCGGCTTTTTTATACGGTAGAGGTGATTATGATGCAACTAGACACTTACGAGGTTCGACTATTGGGGCTACTGTTTCCGTTATTTTCTTAACTTTGTTTACTGCTCTAGGCGCTGTTTATGGCAGTTTAGCTGATGGAATGCTGGAAAGAATCAATCAAAATGTTGGCAAAAACGGAAGTATTACCGATAAATTTGCGATTGATACTAATAGTGTTTATTCATTTAAACAACTTGATGACAAAATTGATGCTACCGTAGTTACTACTCAAGATAAAAAACCAATCGATATAAAAAGTGTGCAAACAATCGATTGGACGATTAATGCGGATGCGGTACCATACATTCATCTTTCTCAGGTAACGGGCTCTGCCACTACCACAATGGATTTAGTCAAAGTTCCGGAATCGCAGGTAGAAATCATTCTTAGTGTGACAGTGAAAATTAACGATGAAGCTTATATTACCCAATTTAGTTTTAATATAAACCCAGAAATTTAGTAAAGTAATTTTAAAGTATTTATCGTAAGCAAAAGATGCAGTGTAGTGCTGCATCTTTTGCTTTAACATTGGCCTATTCAAAAAAAGAATTTTCATCCATCCATTAGTAGTTAATATTTTAATCATGAAATGTGACTATTTTAATAAAGTCATCGCTCCATTGAGGTTTGCCTCGTTATGAGTGTGGCATTGTACCACTTTAAACATTTGTGGTAACTGCGATTGTTTCATTAGTCGTTTAACTTCTTTTTTTAGTAAAGCCACAAATAATTTATTACTAGAAACTCCGCCGCCGATAAATACGTAATCAGGATCAAATGATATTGATAGGTTGATAATAGTTTTTGCTAAATGATAAATTGCTCGGTCGATTACTTTTTGAGCATATTTATCTTTAGCGTACCGCTCAAATAGTTGATAGCCATCCAATTTTTTATGAGTTGCCTTAAAATAATTATTTGTAATGGTATAAGTTGATGAAACCTGAGATATATTGACATAACGTTCATTTTTTAGTTCACTTAAGCCATTACCGACTTCACCTGCTCTACCATGTGAGCCTTTATATAACTGATGATTGATAATTAACGCTCCACCTATCCCTGTGCCGACTACCAACACAATCGCATTATTAATAGTTGGATTTAAACTTAGTTCATGTAGTGCGGCACAATTAGCATCATTTTCAATAAAAACAGGAATAGCATATTTTTTAAAAATTGTCTTTCAATTAACAGAATGATATTTTTTAATCCCACCCAATCCAGAAATCTGGCCAGTGTTACTATTAATGATTCCTAATGATGAAATTGCAATTTTCATAATTTTATATTTTTGTTTTAATTGTTCATAAGTGCTAACTACAATTTTAGTAATCTCCTTAGCATCAATTAATTTATGGTAGCAAACAATATCGGACAAAACCGTTCGATATTGTTGATCAACAATTCTATATTTAAGTGCTGTCCCACCAATATCTAAAATTCAATACATATTTAAATAATATCAACCTGGTTAATTAATTGAAATAATTCTGCTTTATTTTTGACATTAGTTAAGTTATGACGAAATTGTTCATTGACTAATTTGCGAGCAATCGAAGATAGAATTTTAATATGTTGATCGCCACTAACATCGTTAGGAATAGCTAAAGCAATCGCGACTTGTACTAGTGATCGATCAATGGAGTCTCAATCAATTCCGTTACTGAATTTAAAAATAAATACCCCAGCTTTACTAATCGCATCAATTCGTGCATGTGGAATCGCGACCCCATCGTTAAAACCAGTGCTACCTTCTTTTTCGCGATGTTTTAAACCTTTATAACAAGCTTTTACATCCGTAGCCACACCATTTTCGACGAATTTTTGAGCAATGTACTTGAAGGCCTCTTTTTGCGAACTTACATTTACATCAAAATAAATGTGATCAATGTTAAATATATCTTTATTAATCATTACCTAACTCCATTCCAGTTGTCATACGGTATGTTTTGATTTCGTATGGATTAACTATATCATCCTTAAAATTATGTTTGACCATTTTTTCCTTTAAATTTAATAGATCAACATTCACGGGTTGTTTATTTACATCCGTAAAAGTCAATTTAATGGGTTTTTCAGAATTATTGAAGCCACGAATCATTAAATCATCAGTGTATTCCATTTTTTTGACACACACAATGGTAAAGTCAGGATTATTAATAAGTGGTAACCGTAATTTCTTTTGAAAATCCAAATCAACATATAATGGCATAAAAAATTTGTCTAGAACCCGATATAACTTGTCGTAATTTTGCAACTGGTAATAGATTGCTTTAACATTGAAATTTAAAGCTAAATTTCAAATATTAGTCGATTTGGTTGTTATAAATCAGGCTAACTTAAAAGAAAGATTGGTTAATAATTGGGCATCGGGGGTAGGCAATACATATTCGTCTATACCACTAGCCCTTCCAGGCCGATAAATGAGATCACGCTTTCCCAAAGAACCCACACTACGAAATAATGTTAGATAAATGTGAGTGCATCCGCTTTCGTTGCGAGCTTCAACATTGTTTTCACCTAAAGTTAAAAAACCACTACGAATTTTATTATTTTGGATAAAAGCATATGATTCATTTGTTCAAATGTCAGCAGGATATTCAGATCACTTTTGTTTTTTTCAGACCGCCTTATCGTGCTTATTATGGACGGGATGTTTGCAAGTGCAATATGCATGATTACAATAAATATCTTGTGTGAGTATATTGGCATGAGCCTTGATTAATCAGCGAGCATCTTTTACTTTATTATCAATGGTCATTTGGATGGAAATGATGTCATTGTTGGTTAAATGAATATTTAACTCAACTGATTGTCTGATCGTTTCACCTTGATATCGGTTCGGTATTTCATAAATATTATGTAATTTGATCTTATGATATTCGTCACATGAGAAAATTTGATATCTGGATTCAATGATTTTATTAATTTTCCCTGGGTGTAATTTGGATGGTGAAAAATCATAAGAGTCACCACAGTCGTGTTCAACATAAATTTCAAACATATTTTGATAAGTTTTTCTAAATTTCTTGTCAAAAATATTTAAAGTGCCGTCGCTGTTAATGCTAACATTTCAGCGGTTGTTATTAATAGTGCTAGCTAGCTTTAATTCATGACTAACCTTAGCAGGGATAATTTTAAAATGATTGATGCTAAATAAAGGTAATTTAGGATTACGGATAAAAACTCGAAAACGAAAATAAGTGGGATTATTTGATACTTGTTTTCAACAATCAAATTTCAATTTTTCCTTGGTTTTTACATTTATTAAATCAAAGTGTTCGTATTTAGTGAATAAAGTAATTTCATAAGGATTATTATTTTGTTTTTCATTTACGTTTGGATTAAAGATAATGAACTCCTCGTTTTGAATGCTAAGCGATTCGCCGATAATTTTAATATTACGTGTAATCATTGAATTAACTAAATCATTAATTTGAATTAAACGATTTTTAATATCATTATTAGTTTTATCGGTTACACACCCTCCTAAAGAATCGTGAGCTTGACAGGTTATTAATTTTTTTAAGATGTATTGGATAATTTCGTGCTTGTAATCACCACCAATACTAGCGAAATATGCTGATAATGGTTCCAATTTATTGAAAATATCATACTCAATTAATTTACATAGTGTTTTGATGTCGACTCTTTGCGAAGAGATAGTACGGTGCACCCGAGCAAAGGCAGGAGTGATTAGATTACCTCGTATGGTATCTAGAGTTGAATTTTGGGTATCAATGCATTTAACGAAATGGTCATAATCCGATAAAATTCACTCATGTTGATGATCAATTTTATTCAATTCGCTAATAAATTCAGGGAGAAATTTCATAATTGGGGCTTGATCACCACCAAGTGGAATTAAAATATTGTTATTACTAAAATTAGCTAGTCGTTTTATTTCTTGAAATTGAGCTTGAAATTTTTGGAAAAAATTCTTGACTTCAATTTTGATATTTTTTGGGGTAATGGTGTTATACGGATATCATGTCCCCATTGGTCAGTAGCCATAACGCAAGTTATATGCCAAAACTTTGCTACCGTCTATTCCTATTCACCAAGCTGCTGATGATTTTTGCATCTTTTTTGGATCAACACCACGTCAATAAATTAATTTATCTAGACCAAATTGTCGGTAGATTTGAGGCATTTGCTCATTTTGTCCAAACGAATCTGGAACATAAGCAGTACGTAAATAATCAGCATGATTATGATTTGCAACATAAATACCAATTAATAAATTTCGTACGAGCGATTCAGATGTAGTATTGAAAAAATCGGGTTGAATATATCATGGACCAACAATTAATTTTTTACGATTTAAAGTTTCCAATAATGTAAGACTAGTTTTTGGGTCATTAATTGCAAAATAATCATCAATAATTGATGATTGGCCATCATAAGTAAAACTAAAAATATCACGATTTTTTAAATAAAAATTGGTGTAATGTTTAATGTTAGCATCTAGTACTACTTCACAATCTTCACGTGTGAAAAATCATTCTTTGTCCCAATGTGTATGAGGGACGACATATACGGTTCATTTTTTCGCCATCGTTATTTCCTTATTGCATGTGACTCTAAGGATGCATTAGGTTTAACTACACCATTAGTTGGCTGTTTCTTTTTGAGATAACGTCGTATTAAAACTATTGTAAACATTGTGAAATAACCAATTAATCCCACCCCAAAAAACACTCATCCAGCAATCACTAAAGATCAAATGATTTGAACAGTATTAGTTTGTGAGCCAACATGATATCCAATCATTAACAAACAAAAACCAGCGACAAATAAAATAACAAAGACGGGAACCAGGGTGCCTAAAATAACTTTAAATAGTTTGTCTTTATCGAGCATTAGTTAGTGCCTCCTTTATTTTTCTTAAAGCAACGTTTACTTAATCATCGAAACGGTTTAGAAATTCATAAACCAAATCGTGTAAAACGTGAAGCTCATAATTCAAATCAACGTTGAATTACATCGCCACAATTCATTCAATATTCAATTGCTCCCTTACGGCGCTTTTGATTGGAAGCATGTGCATAAAGACCGATCTTTTTACAAGCTTTTTTAGGATGAGTGAAAAGTAATTTAATGTTGGCTACGGTGTTGCGATGTTGTGTTTTTTTTATTTCTTTTCATTCCTTCAAATGAGCCATTTCTTGTGGATTAATTTTTTTACGTAATAACCCTAAACAGATAGCGGCCACAAAAGCACCACTCCAAAAGCATGCTAATCATACAAATACTCATCAAGCATAATTATTTTGAAATTGAGCAGTATTTCCATAAGTAAATAATCCGAGCGGTCCAGCGACCCCACCAATGAATTTAGCTCCTAGTAATACCGAAACAACTCCAGTAACTCCGCAACCAACCATGCAACTAGGAATGACTCGAATCGGATCAGCAGAAGCAAACGGAATCGCTCCTTCAGTAATCCCAAAAATTCCTGTTGGTAAACAAGTTTTACCCATCGCTCTTTCCTCACGAGTGAATTTTTTCTTGAACATGATGGTTGATAGTCATAGTCCCAGTGGCGGTACACAAATTGCGGCAATCATCCCTGATCATGGCACAAAATTAGCGTCTCACATACTCAATCCTTGCCCAGTTACATTTGATAATGATTGGTAAAAAGTGATGGTAGCAAAAATATTAGCAGTTTTATTGATTGGTCCGCCCATATCGATGGACATCATCATGCAAATGACAATGGCAATAACAATTGGGAAAGCAATCGATTGTTGCTGTAGCGATTGCAATCCATCAAACATCCCAATTACTAATTCAGCGATAATGGCACCAATACAATAACGAATGAAGATAGCTACCACAAATGTAACACACAAAGGAATGATTAAAAATGGCACAATTGACTTTAGCATTTTAGGAAACTTTCAACTACGAATATATTTCACTAAATAACCAACCAAGAATCCCACAATAATAGCACCAATAAAACCAGCTCCAGGTTCGATCGGCATTACCACACCGCCAGTGTCTCCAGTATTAATATTGACACCTAATAATTTATTATCGTTAATTATTCAACCGCAGACTAATGCTGGAACTAATGCAGGTTTATCACCAATTGAATAAGCAATGTAAGCTGCGAATAAAGGAACCATTAGTTTGAATCCAGCAATTGCGATGTCCGCAATAAACCTAACAAATGGTTTACCGCCACTTCAAATTACACTCATCAATGAGAATGTGCCGTTACTATCAGAATATAAATTCTCGTTACCAATAGCGTTGGCGATGGCTAACAATAAACCGCAGGCCACAATTAAAGGCATTGCTCACGAAATGCCCGTCATAATATGTGCTAATGGACCAGTTTTTTTCGTGGCGAACATATCAGTATTAGCTTTAGATGAAGCTGTAGTAGTATTGTGCTCATCGTCCAAAATTTTAGCTTGATCATAGGCACGATTAATTAAACCTTGGGGATCTTTAATTGCTGCCCCTACTCCAGTTATTAATATTCTTTTACCTTTAAAACGGGAAGTGTCAATTTTGACATCACTAGCAATGATCACAACATCGGCATTTTTAATTTCCGTATCGGTTAAAACAGTTTCTGCTCCAGTGGCTCCTTGGGTTTCGATTCTGACATTGTAACCTAATTTCTCACCGGTTTGTTTTAAAGCATCGGCTGCCATATAAGTGTGAGCAATACCAGCAGCACAAGCTGTAATACCAACAATATTTTTGTTGGTATTCTCTTTTAACTGTGGGGATAATTTTGTTGGATTCATGTCTATCATATTAATTAACTCAACTTAAGCGATGCCACCACACCTTAAATTAGCGTAAACATAAAAAGCAATTGGTGGAGCTTCGTTCGTCCATGGTTTTGGTGAAAAGGTAATTAAATAACTAATAGTGACAATGGTTTCGGTATCTTTTGCAAAAGGACGATATAAAGGAGTTTTAGTGTCTTTATTAAAAAGTTCTGTACTTCATAAATATGGTAAATTTAAAATTTGGTAAAAAGCTTTGTTTGTATTATCATTCAGATAGTCTGGTATTTGCCCACCAAATGTAAGGTAATTAGAGCCAGCATAATTTTGATCTTTCTTTCATTCAACATTATCATTACCATTTTGCAAGCATTGAAATAACTTGAAGTTATCAGCATCATTAAATACTCATATCGGTTCATCGAGATTGCTAATACTTTGGGCTTTGATATTAGCCAAATGAACAGTGAAATATTGTTCACGGAATGTTTTATATCCAGGAATATTGGTGATATTTTGGTCATCACTGGCACCGATTAAATTTTTTCCATTTTGAATGTTACTATAAATCCATGTTTTCATTGGTGCAGTAATCTGATCTGATCAGGCATTAGCATCAGCTACTGCATCCTTGTATTTCTTATCATTTTTATCTACACAGTTTCAATAATTAACATCAGTATCATTTGGGGTGTGGGGAGTAAAAACACCAATGGTACCTACGTTAATAATATTTTCATCAAGGTTAGCTGATACTGCTTCAGTTTGATATACCTGCATTATTTGTGAAATAACATGTGGTGATAAACCGCTTTGAGCACAAGACATGATGGATATAGTAGAAGCACTAACTATACCTATTCCTCCAATTGGAAGCATCAGCTTGAACCATTTATTTCTCATAGTAATATTATAAAAATACTACAGTATTTTCTGTGAAATATCAATTAAGATTAGTATTTTTTTTGATGAAAATAAATTAACTGATTAGTTTACTATGAATATTATGCTGCTAAAAGTGGATAACAATTTTATTTTAAAAAAACTTAATATCTTTATTTGCTGGGTAAATACTTACCATTATTAAAACGCCCATATTTTGTATATTTTTGACCAAATTTAGTGGGTTATAATATTTTTAAGCGGCCAAGTATAAGAGAAGCAAGTCTGGTAGCGGAATACCATTTGTGCTGTTACTTTGATT
>JAITJR010000031.1 GCA_031278855.1 Mycoplasmataceae bacterium
TCATATTTTAACAGTTCAAAGGAAATAGAACGAAGGTTAATTCCTTTTGGTTTTAATGGTGTATTTACTAGAAGAAATAATGGTAGTGCCATTCTCAATGGCGGTATTTCGCTTTATTCACCATCAGGAATATATCCTGGTAACGATTCATTAAACTCTGAAGTAGTTAAAAAATTATTAAAGCAAGGAGCGAATTTAGAGATGGCTAATATTATTACTGGGATTTGCGATACCCTAGAGGGGCAAGAAATCACTGCTTTGTTTAAAGCATGACAAGATAAAACCGATGATGCAGATCGTCTAACCGCTTTTAATAATATGATTGCTGAGGTTGATCATTTTGATCAAAGTTTAACTTACATCTATGGTTCCACTGCCGTAGTCATGTTGGTATCAGGGGCAATGGATAAGAGTTCTACGCATGTGATATTCACTAATTTATCCAACACTATTTCTCAAGTTGAATCTACCGTATTAACCATCGTAAGTTTAATGGTTGTTATCATCGTCATGTTAATTACCGTAATGCTAATTGGTGATTCCAAGAAATTAGCTGCCATATTAAAAGCTTTAGGGTATTCCGATGGCGAAAATGCATCTTCCTTTTTAGCAATTTATGTTCCCGTAATTGCCATCGGGTTATTATTGTCAATTCCAATAAGCTTTATGTTAATTTATGGTTTCCAAGCTATTATTTTCTCGGGAGCTGGTATATTATTGACTGCAAATGTCAAATGATGATCATTTTTAATAGGCATTGGGGTGATTGCTGCAATATTTACCGCCAGTGGGTTTTGAGGATACGCCTCATTAAAAAGAGAAAGACTAATCGACATGATGAAGGGATAACACATGGCAACCATTAATCGTAAAAAATTTATTAATAACCTAACCGAACGTCTAAAACAACGTCATGAAATTATTGCCAAAAACAATAAACAAATTCAAGATGTGGAACAGCGACTTAAACATTACGTCCCTAGAAATCACAAAGAATTTAGACAATCAGTTAAATTTACTCATTCATTAGTTAAATTGATTAATAGTAACAATGAACAATTAGCCAAAGTCACGCTTTATCAATATGCCATTAAAAAAGCACAATTATCCACTAGTCATAATTACAATCAACTAAATTTAGCTCAATTAACTAAATATATTGAATACATTGAAGTATTAAGTCAAAACGATATGTTCCCATCAAACATACACACAGTTAATAAGATCAAACGTTCCACTCGCCATTTATATGCCATGAAGTTGCGTTATGTTTATTTAACCAACATTATTTTGCCTAAAAGTCATGGTCCTAAAAGAATTTATACTAAAACGCACATTAAGCAATTAAAGAAACGAATCGATTATTACATTGACTATATCAAGGGGTTAAAACATTCATTTGCTGATAAATACATTGCGACTTTGGTAAGACAATTGGAAAAACAAAGCAAGAAAGTTAAACGATACATCGGTAGTAAATATCTAGTTGATTTACAAAATGTAATTAAGTATTATAGTAATGGTTCGTTAGTCACTAAGGTTTTAAAAGATGTCAACTTACAAATTAAATATGGTGAATTCGTTGTTATTTTAGGTCCTTCAGGAAGTGGTAAAACTACGTTATTAAACATCTTGTCAGGTATGGATACCGCTACTTATGGTAATACGATTGTGGCTAATCATAACCTGATTACTTACAATTCTGCCCAACTCACTAAATTTAGACGAGATCACATTGGTTATATTTTTCAACAGTACGGTTTGTTGCCTAACTTAACCGTAAGAGAAAACGTCGAAATCGGTAGTAACTTACAAACAGATTTAAAAAAACGTTTAGACATTGATCAATTACTCAAAACTATCGGCATTTATGAACAACGTAATAAGTATCCTCGTGAACTATCTGGTGGTCAACAACAACGTGTATCAATCACAAGAAGTATGGCGAAAAACCCTATGCTAATATTTGGCGATGAGCCTACTGGAGCAATTGATGAAGAAATGTCTAAACAAATCATGCAATTATTCGTGGATATTAATAAGAAATATAAAACGACAATAATAATTGTCACGCATAACCCAATTTTAGCTGATTTAGCCACGATGGTGATTAAAGTAGCTAATGGTAAAATTAGTAAAATTATTAGAAACTCTCATCCTAAAACTGTACAGCAACTCAATTGAGGTAAAATTTAATTGATTAAAGTATTACTGTGTTATTAATGCTAAATATCGATTTGGATTTTTTTATTACTAGGTACATATTTACGATGAATAACTTGGGCAGCATCTAATAATTTTTTCGAGGCCTTCACAGCATCTGTATCAGCGTAACGATCTTCGCCATAAACAATTTCTTTAATGCCAGATTGAATGATTGCTTTGGCACATTCGTTACACGGAAATAAAGTTACATAAATCTTACATCCAGTTAAATCATTCCCAGCAAAATTTAAAATCGCATTTAATTCTGAATGCACCACATAAAGATATTTTGTTTCTAATGGCAATCCTTCACGTTTTCATGGAAAAATATCATCACTACAGCCGCGTGGTAATCCATTGTAACCAAGTGAAGCAATACGATTATCAGCCGTAGCAATACAACAACCAACTTGCGTACCAGGATCCTTAGAACGTAATGCTGAAAGTTTCGCTACTCCCATGAAATATTCATCCCAACTTATGTAATCATTTCTTTTCATCGTGGCAACCTCTACTTAGTTTTTTGCTTTTTAGCAACTATTTGTTGGTAGACAATTTTATTAATTCAACCTAATTTTTTTAACCACTTTAATTCTCGCTTAGTAAATTTGACTAAATCAATTGCGTTATATTTAATCACTTGTTGCTTGTATTCCTTTGTTTCTTTATATTTGTCCCGAGATTGTTTATAAAGTATTGGAAAATATACCCCACCAATAATAATTCCCAAAATCATCGCAATGACAAAAAGAAAAATACCTAATACCAAAAATATGATATTTGTTCCATTCTTATAAGGAATAGGGTCTTCGGCATTAAACCGTAATCCATAAAAATAAAATAAAACTACCGCGATAATAAAAAAAAGAAAAATAATCGACAAAACCCCTAGATAGAGTCAACGAAATTTAACACGTGATTGCTTACTTTGATGAATTCATAAAGCATGCTGTACCTGTTTATTAAATCATTCCCTTATTTTTCTTTTCACTAATATGCCCTCGCAAAGTATACAATGTAACGGGCTGGTTTTTTGGTAAAAAAACAAAATTGCTGATCAGCATCTTTTAGTATGCATCGCGGTGATGCTCCAGTTTGTTCTTTCAGCTTAGTTTCATCAGCTACATTCCCGCCTCATGGAGCTCGTACTATTTTTTTAGCTTTAATCGCTTGATTAAATTCGGTAAGTGTGCAAACATCGACAATTGCAGCATTAAGTCTTTGCTCAGCTTTTTGGTATATTTCCTTTTGATATTGCGGTAATATTTCAGTCAATGTTTCATTAATCTTATCTAGCGTTACCGAAAGTTTTATGCCGTTATCTCTGCGAATTAAAACCACTTTATTTTCCTGCACTTCCTTTGGACCAATTACTAATGTTATTGGTGTACCTTGAACTTCTTGGTTGGCTATTTTAAAGCCAAAACCTGCAGCAGTATTATCAATACTAACCCGATATTTATTACGGAGCTGTTGATAAAGACGATTAGTCACTTCTTGCACTTTCGGTTCTTTTTCACTTAATATTGTCAATAATGCGATTTGAATTGGAGCAATGCCAATTGGGAGTACTAAACCCTTATCATCCGCATGAGTCATAATAACTGCCCCAATAATTCGGGTGGACATACCAGCTGATGTTTGGTATGCAAACTCGTATTGATTGGCCTTATTTTGAAATTTTACATCAAAAGTCTTGGCAAAATTTTGGCCCAAATAATGTGATGTCGCACATTGTAATCCTTGTCCGTCTTGCATTAACGCTTCGATGGTAAATGTATTATCGGCTCCCGCAAATCTCTCCCCCACAGTTTTTTCACCTATCAAAGTAGGAATACAGAGAAAATCATTGACAAAATTTTTGTACAATTCAATTAACTCTTTAGCAGTATGAATCGCATCCGCGGAGGAGACATGAACCGAATGCATTTCTTGTCAAAAAAATTCAGAATTACGCAAAAATGGTCTCGTATTTTTTTCAGATCGATAAACATTACACCATTGGTTGTATTTAATTGGTAAACTGTTGTATGAAGTGATAATTTTTTTAAAGTAATTACAAAAAGCCACTTCACTAGTAGGACGAACAACATACGGATCCTCTAATTTTTTATCTCCTTGGTAAGTCACTTGGAAAGATTCAGGAGCAAAACCAGCAACATGTTGCTTTTCTTTCAAAAATTCCGATTGCTTGATAAATAATGGTAATTGAACATTTAATACACCTTTAATGGCTAGACGGCTATCTAATTCTTTCACAATATTTTGTCAAATAGCTCAACCATTGGGTTGAAAAATCATCATCCCTTTAATTGAGGAATATTCAACTAACTTAGCTGCTTTAATTACACTCGTATATCAATCGGCAAAATTTTCGTTACGTGTTACAATTTTTTCTAATTTCATTAAGATGAATTATATCTAACGAAAATACTTAATATCTACCTTATCAATGAGATTTTTAGCTAACCCATAGGTAATGGCGAGTGTTCTAGCTTTTGCTAATCATTCTCGTTTTAAAGTCGCTATGTCATGGGCATCTGCTTCAATAATCACTTGGGCATTACTTTGGGCCACTTCATGCCAAAATAATCTCGATGGATAATTAAAATCATTACGTATTTGATGAATACCATTGGCATTAAATCCTAACGGTACCTGATATTTAATACTTAACGTAATGATTTGTTGTGTCAATCATTTGGCATCATCATCTCATTTACGATAACTCTGTAATCAAATATCAGGGTGAGCATAAAAAGAAAATAAGTCACTTTTCATTGCCAAAACGGTATTATCATAGTATTCATCCAAATCGCTTTTAGTACAAGTTTTTTCCATGACTAATCTAGGGTTTGGTTTTCATAGATCACCGAAATAGTGATTACCAAAAATAAAATAATCTCCTGGCGAGTTACGAGCGAATTGATCAAAATAAGTTTTGTTCCACTTTGAGTATTCTGCCTCGTATCCAAAATGAATTTTTAGTCGATTAGCATATTTTTGATTCATTTGATCAATGCGGTCACGTAAAGTTTGAATTTCAGCACGAGTTGGTCTAAGCATATATTTGTTTCCGTCTAACGGAATATGTTCAGTAAAAAATAATGCTTGATATCCTTCTTTCAGGGCTAAACGAACGACATCTTCTAATGTATTAGAAGCATGTCGACAACATTGATCATGAATATGATACACTTGATTCATTTGCTGAGTATTAAAACATAATAATTTGATTTAGTAGGAACGTTTACAAAAAGCGTCTTTTTTAATGACCATTAGCAAAATTGGCACTTCATGAAACGACTGCATAGCAAAAGCGATGGTGGAAAGATAATGAATTGACTATAAGTTTCCGCGATAAAATTCAAAATTTAGCAAGTTAATGGCTTTATCTCCTATTTTTGAATCCTCAATATCTGAAAAATTAATACGACTATTGGGAACTGCAAATATTGATCACTTACCTTCTGGTGCTGCTCTTCTGAGCCAGATTTCATTATGAGAAAATGAACCACCGTCGAATGAAACTTGTTCTCCTTTGCCTATTAAAACTAGGAACCCTTCTGATGACAATAATAAATCAGTATTCAAATCATGTCTTCATTCGTATGGAGTTTTTGGATTAGCAGTACCATCGTGTAAGGCATAATATAAAATTCCTTCAAAAATATAGTGCTCAGAATCAAAGTGGGGATTAGTCTTCTGATTCATATCAAATTGAAGATAACATGATTCTTCACTATTTCTTTGGATGAGTGTGTTGTATTTAGAACTTCAATATGGAGGATTCGACGGTTCGCTACTTGCAGTTATACCTTTAATACTCGTCATATCGATTGAATATGTTTGACTACAACTAGCTAATGCAGTTGATATCACTAATCCACCAAGTCCTAGAATGCTTATGGCACTAACCGCACCAATTAATTTTAATTTTTTCATTATTTTTTATTTCCTTATTAAAAATTAATAGCAAAAAACAAGAGCTCTAAGACGAACTCTTGTTTTTAGAAAAGAAGACAAAATGGTGCTTAAAGCACTAGCAGATTTGTCCCCCCCCCCTATGTAATAATTGCATGGGAGAATTATATAAATAATGTTGAATTATGCTTCAATTTTAACTTTTGCACCAACAGCTTCAAATTTTTTCTTAATTTCTTCAGCTTCTTCTGG